>CAZCGB010000181.1:0-6020 GCA_964498045.1 uncultured Isosphaeraceae bacterium | reverse complement strand
TGAA
Source organism: uncultured Isosphaeraceae bacterium (assembly GCA_964498045.1). Classification (GTDB taxonomy): domain Bacteria; phylum Planctomycetota; class Phycisphaerae; order Phycisphaerales; family SM1A02; genus DATKJG01. The sequence continues at coordinate 6,016 of CAZCGB010000181.1, read as the reverse complement.
GGCGATTGGGCCGGTGGCGTAGGCAGGTGTCGTCCCCAGCCGCGGCTAGGGAAGAAAGGGCTCGAATTCGCTTGCGGTTTCGCGATGAGGGAAGTGGAGCCGTCAACCGGCAAGCGGACAAGGGTTTGCCTCAAGGCGGCGTTCCCGCTACGATAGCTGCTTCGCCTGAAGTGTCTGGGCGAGATCACGCCGGCCTTCGAGTGGATGGCTGGACGTGAATTGCAACCTCGTTGGAAAGATCTGGGCAGGCCGGCCGACGCCGGCTTCCGCCTGTCCTACCACCCCAAGCGCCCTTTGCGCGGCGCGGTTCGTCGGTTCATCCTCGTTTCGTGCGAGGTGTGGCCGATCCACTCCCGCTCCGCCGGTGTCGCTGCAAGAAAGGCTTCGCTCGTCATGGCATCGCTCGTCAACGACCTCATTGAGTCCGGCATTCACTTCGGCCAGCGCAAGGCTGCGTGGAATCCGAAGATGCAACCCTACATCTTCGGTGTGCGGAACAAGATCCACATCATCGACATCCGCGAGACCATCAAGGGTCTGCTGCTGGCGAAGAAGTTCATCGCCAAGACCGTGGCCGAGGGCAAGGACGTGTGCATGATCGGCACGAAGCGCCAGGCCCGCGCCTCGATCGAGAAGGCCGCAGCCGAGGTCGGCATGCCGTACGTCACCGAGCGCTGGCTGGGCGGCACGCTGACGAACTTCCGCACGATCCGCGATCGCCTGAAGCGGCTTGAGGAGCTTGAGCGGCTGAACGCGACGGGCGAAATCGCCACCTATTCCAAACAGATGAAGAGCCAGCTCGACCGCGAGATGGCCAAGATCAAGCGCAACCTTGAAGGCATCCGCAACATGGGCAAGATGCCCGGCGCGATGTTTGTCATCGACGTCACACGCGAACTCAATGCGATCCGCGAAGCCCGCACGCTGGGCATTCCGACGGTGTGCCTGGTGGACACCGACGGCGATCCGGATCTGGCGGACATCGCGATTCCCGGCAATGACGACTCGATGCGTTCGATCGAAGTGGTCGTGCGCGAGATCGCCGAGGCCGTGAAGCAGGGCAAGGCCGGCCGGGTCGCGGCCGCCGAGGGCGCGGATGAAGGTTCGCGTGGCGAGCAGGCGCAGGGCGGTCCGCCGCCGCGTCGCCGCTCTTCCCGCAGCCAGTTCCGCGGCGAAGCGTCGGCGTCGGCTAGCGCGTCGCCCGAACCGTCCGATTCAGGCGTCCCCGCCGCCAGCGAGGCGTGACCCGCGATCGCACGGGTTTTTCTCACGCCAACGCGCGAAGGCGCCAAGGCGCACGGAGGAATTCGTCGCAGACGTCAATCCAGCAATTTCCATTTGCGCCCTTGCGCCTTCGCGCCATTGCGTGAACCCGGAAGCGAGACAGATGAAGTCAGGAATCAATCAGGAGTCTCAACGATGGAGGCCAGCACGATGAGTTTCACGCCGAAAGACGTGATGAAATTACGGGAGAAGACCGGCCTGGGCATGATGGATTGCAAGGAGGCCCTGACGGTCAACAACGGCGACATGAAGGCCGCTGAGGAGTGGCTGCGCGCCAAGATGAAGGGCAAGATGGACACGCGCACCGAGCGCACCACCGGCGAGGGCCGCGTGGCCATCGTCATCGAAGGCTCCAATGCCGCCATCATTGAAGTGCAGTGCGAGACCGACTTCACGGCGCGAAATGACGACTTCAACAAGATGGTCAAGGATGTCGCCGCGATGGCCTTGAAGGCTCCGGTCGGCCCGATCACCGCTGACTCCGCCATCACCAAGCGCGTGGATGACGTGCGCATCACCACCGGCGAGAACATGAGTTTCGCCCGCGGCGAGCGCCTGCAGGCTCCGGCCGGCGGAGGCTTCGGCTCGTATGTGCATCACGACAACAAGCGGGGAGCCATCATTGAGTTTGACGGCAAGGCTCCGCCGCAAGACATCCTGACCGGCGTGTGCATGCACATCGTCGCGCACGTTCCGCCGCCGGTCGCGGTCGATCAGTCGGGCGTCGATCAGAACACGCTCAACGCGATCCACGCGGCAGGCACGGCCGAGGCCAAGGAGAGCGGCAAGCCCGATCAGATCGCCATCAAGATCGCCGACGGCAAGGTCCGCAAGTACCTTGAGGAGAACACGCTTCTGGATCAGAAGTACGTGCGCGACCCCGCTGGCAAGCAGTCTGTGCGTGAAGCGCTGGGCAAGGATGTGAAAGTCATCCGCTTCCTGCGCTACACCGTCGGCGGCGGCTGAACAGCCGTCCATTCGATGACAGGAACTCGAAGCCGCCTTGCGTTCGCAAGGCGGCTTTTCATTGCGCAGCGCGCCGGAGACAAAGTCGCGCGTTGCCTGAGCGTTCGAGCGAATTCGATCGCTGTGCGCCACCGTTCCCAGACGCCCAGACGGCGGCAACGAAACCAATGGATTTTCGCCATAATCCAGTTGTGATGGCGGTGCCCAGCGGCATTGGTGAAGGCCTTGTGAAGGTCTTGTGTAAGCCTTCTGACGCCGCGTCAGCCGTGAACCCGCTCTCGAGCGCAGTCGATGGCTATGCGCCACCGTGCTTCGACACCGAGACAGCGGCAACGAGTGGAATGGATTTTCGCCATAATCCAGTTGTGATGGTGGTGCCCAGCGGCATTGGTGAAGGCCTTGTGAAGGTCTTGTGAAAGCCTTCTGACGCCACGTCAGCCGTGAACCCGCTTTCTGAGACAGAATCACGCAATGTTGCGTCAGCAGCATGCCCATCGATCACGTCGGCGGCTGCCTTCTCATGTATTGCTGAATGCTCTGCTGGAGTTTCGAGCGAAGATCGCCCTGACGCGCGGGATCGGTGTTCTCAAGCGCCCGCTGGGCGGTTCTGATCGCGTCGTCAAATCGCCCGGCCGCGGCGTACGCCATGGCCAGCGTGTCGAGATACCACGGATAGACCGACGAGTTGTGATCGGCCTCGGCGCACACCTGCTCAGCCAGCTTCACTGCGCGATTGGGGTCACGCAGCACCGGACTGCGTGCGGTCACAAGCACCCAGGCGAGCTTGTTCCTCGCAGCCAGGCTCTGGGGATTCAATCGAATCGCTTCGTCCAGATGCCGGATCGCCTCGATGAAGTTCTCCCGCCGGCACATGATCTCTGCGAGATTGGCATGCAACGCGAAATGGTTCGGATCGAGGCGAAGTCCTTCGCGCAAATGCGCCTCGGCAGCTTCAAGTCGGCCCCGGTCCATGTCAAGCACAGCCATGTTGCTGTGCACGACCCAGCTTCCTTCGGTCACTGAAAGCGCATGCTCATACAGCGAATCGGAATCGCGCCAAACGCGGACCTGCTGTCGGGTGCCGATCCAAAGAGGAATCGACAGCGCGAGAGCGGCGACGAATGTCACCGCGGCGCGCATGCCGACGAGCTTGTCCAGCGTCATCCACAACGCAAGCAGTAGCCCGAGTTGCGGGAGGTATGTATACCGATCAGCCATGGACTGCACGCCGACCTGCACGAGGCCGATCACCGGCACCAGCGTTCCCAGAAACCACAGCCAACCCACCAGCATCCACGGCATGCGCTTGCGCAAGACGAGGCTGATGACGGTGATCGCCGCCAGCAGAGACGCCGCGCCCAGAACAGTCCGCATCGACCAGTGGTCCGGCTGCGGGTACAGCACGGCAAGATCGTGCGGCCAGAACAGGTCAGCCATGTATCGAACGTAGGAGACCAAAGCGTTGGCGATGCGCGAGCCGATCGACGACTGTGAGGTGTCCGCCATCGCATCACCTGCCCGCTGAGCCTGTACGGTCAGCATGCCCACAATCGCGCAGATGACCAGCAGTGGGATCTTCTCGGAGATCAGGCTTCCGATCGAGATTAGCGGATTGTCCTGTTCACTCGCTGCGGCGCGCGTCGCCGCAGGCAGCCCGTCCCATCGACGCAGCGGCCAGAAGTCAAGCACCAGCAGAAGAAACGGCCAGGTCACAAGCATCGGCTTGCACATCAATCCCAGCGCCAGCGCGAGCAGAACGAGGAATCCCCGTCCTGTCGTTGGGTTTCGCGCGAACCGAGCGTGCGCCATGATGCACAGCAAGCCGAACATCGCCGACAGCAGGTCCTTGCGTTCGGCGATCCATGCGACGCTCTCGACGCGAAGGGGATGAATCGCCCAGACCAGGGCCGCCGCGGCGCTGGGCCAGAACGCGCCGGTCAGCATCGTGAAGCACGCCAGCACCAGCAGCGCGTTGATTGCGTGAAGGCCGACGTTGACCAGATGGTGCATGCCCGCGTTTTCGCCGAACAACTGGCAGTCGAGCATGTGCGAGAGCCAGGTCAGCGGATGCCAGTTGAGCGCATCGAAGTTCGTGAATGCCCACTGCACGCCCTCGCTGGTCAGGCCCTTCTGCACCTGCGGGCAGTTGGTGACGTACATCGGATCGTCATAACTGACGAAGCCATTCCCACGCACACCGGCGTACGCGGAGATGACCGCGACGATGAGAATGATCGCGACGATGGTCGTTCGCATGGATGAAGTCTATCGGAACGGACTCGGCGATCGTCATCACGATTTGCGACGGCCGATCAGCACACCCTGCCTCAGCGGAACAGCCACGGCCTCAAAATCCTCGTCGCCCGCCACCATGCGATTGAAGCGGTCGGCTCCGGCGCGCATGATGTTTGAAGTCGCGGAATCGTCAATCCACCAGTCGCCGGAGCCGAGGACGTTGTCGGCGATGATCAGACCGCCCGGAGCGATGAGCGGCCGCACCAGATTCCAATACTCCGGATACTCGCTCTTGATGGCGTCGAGGAAGACGACATCGACGCTGGCAGGCGCGATGCGCTTCGACAGCGAAGGCAGGACGTCGAGCGCCTTTCCTTCGACGATCTCGACGCGTCCGCCCACGGCCGCACGGTCGAACTGCTCGCGGGCGAATCGAGCATGCACCGGCGCAGCTTCAATCGTGATCAGCCGCCCGTCGGGTCTGAGCCCGCGCGCGATCCAGATGCCAGAATACCCGCCCAGCGTGCCGATCTCGATGGCCAGCCGGCCGCGCGTCATGGAGGTGAGGATCATCAGCAACCGGCCGACGTCGGCGCTGACGGCGATGTCGGGCAGGCCGCGCCGCACGGCCTCGGGCATCAGGCCGGCCATGTGCGCGTCTTCGGAGCCGAACACCTCGCGCAGGTAAGCGTTGGTGAACTCCCAGCGCTGCGTGTTCATGTCCATGAACGGAGTGTAGGAAAGTGGCGAGGCGACTGCGCGCCGGCGAGCTACTCGGCGATGTTGTGTTCGCGATAGCGTTGCAGACGCGTCTGAATCTGCTGCGCGAGATCCTTGTTCCCAGCCATGTTCGCCTGTTGAATCGCGCGTGTGGCAAACTGCACGGCTTCATCGAATCGGCCGGCGGCGGCGAGTGCCGCGGCATACGTGTCGAGATACGACGGAAGGTCCGGGCTGCCCGCGCCGACCAGCGTGCATGCGCGCGCCGCCAACGCCACGGCCCGAGAGCCGTCGCGAAGGGGCGGCGGCTGCGTCGCCAGCAGCCACGCGAGGTTGTTCAGCACGTTGAAATTGTCCTGCTTCAGCGCCAGCGCGCGTTCATAGAGCGGAATCGCCTGGGCTCCGCGGCCTTGCTGAAACACGACGTTCGCCAGGCCTTCCGCCGGCCCGGGTTCAAGCGGCGCAGCTCGTGCCGCCTCGGCGAAATACGGCTCAGATTCAGCGAACTGCCCGCGCTCCAGCAGCAGATTGCCCATGTTGTTCAGCATGATCCAGTTGTTCGACGTGACGTCGAGGGCACGCCGATACAGCGCGTGCGAATCGCGCCAGAATTCAACCTGATGTCTCGTCTGCAGCCCGAGTGGAACGGCGATCGCCGCGGCAGCGATCGTCAACGCGGCGTCGCGCCTTCGGAACAGGGCCCAAAGCGTGAAAACCACCGCCATGACCAAGCCGATCTGCGGCACATACGTGTAACGATCGGCCCTCGCCTGCACGCCCACCTGCACCAGACCAATGACGGGCATGAGCG
>CAZCGB010000180.1:0-6026 GCA_964498045.1 uncultured Isosphaeraceae bacterium | reverse complement strand
GCGATTTGTCACGCCCCATCGATCGGCTGAAGCGCAGCCTTCACTCACTGCTCGAGCGGCTTGTCCAGTCCCGGGCCCTCGATCATGATTGTCGCAGCGTGGAAGATGATCATGTTCTTCGGCTGGGTGATCTTGGCGATTTCGGCCTCGCTCTTGCCTGCTTCCTCGGCGAAGTGCCTCTGGTCCGCCACGCTCATTTCGCTCAATTCGCACACGCCGAACACCTTCACCGAGTGGCCCGCGGCATTGCGAGGGACAAGGTATGCGTGATCCTTGGTGCGCACGAACAGGTCGCCTGCCGCGGGATTCGACGTGTCCTTCACGCGAATCCAGCAGCCCTGGTGCGAGCAGACCTCGGTAATCTCCCCCACCACCCAGATGTTCTTCTCGTCGCCCTTGAGTGAGCCAAGCGCCACCTGGGTGTCATCATCGAACACAACAGTTTCGCCGAACGACTGCCATTGACCCTTGGCCGATTGAGCCGGGGCGGCCGTCGTCGTCGCCGTCTTCCTGGGCGACTCCTTCACCGATGATTCGGTTGATGTGCAGCCATTGATGGCGATGAGCAAAGCGAATGCGACGGTGGCGATGAATGCGCGGATGGTCATGAGTTGATCTCGAGATGTTTCGGAATTGGGTGCGAAGTGTAGGCTGATTCCACCGGCGCGAAAAACAGCATCGCCCGCGAGAAGCCTCGCGGGCGACACGTTCAAAACGAGTTTGCTCAATCGTCAGGCGACGATCAGCTGGCCTTCTTGCCGGTGGCCGGGCACACGCCCGTGCAGGCCGGCTTGTCGCTGACAGCTCCCATCGAAGCGCCGGTCTTGCCGGTCTCGGAGCAGCAGCCGGACTTCTTCTCACCAACCGCGCCCATCGAGGCATCGGACTTGCCGGCCTCAGAGCAGCAGCCGGACTTTTTCTCGCCGACCGCGCCCATCGAGGCGCCGGACTTCGCGGCGTCGGAGCAGCAGCCTTCCTTCTTCTCACCAACCGCGCCTGGGCTGGCGGCTGGGGCCTTGCAGCACGCAGCGCCGCAGCCCTGATCGCACTTGCCGCTCTTCATGCAACCCTCGGGGCACTTGCACTCGGCCATGGCGCCCGGGCTGGCGGACGACTTGGTGGTCTTGCTGTCGCTCTTGCAGGCAGCAAGGGCACAGGCTATGGCGCAAACGACGACGAACGAAAGGACAGACTTCATGTTCAACAATCCTCCGAAGGTGGCCGTAGTGGCCGGGGTGAGTGGAAATGGCGAAAGGCATCCCAACACGAACAACATCCGGTCAACACCTGATTCTAATGCACAAACACGGCTGGGAGGCAGGTTTCTTCCTATCAGTTTGATGTTTTTGCCCCCCGATGGGCTGCTGCTGCTGTAGATGTCATCAGTAAGGAAGGGCGCAGCCGCCGCCGGGTTCGAACAGGGTCGATTCCTGCCTATTCTTGATCGACTTGTCCAAAGCGCCGCCGCCCAACCCGAACGGCCCTGATGTACGACCTGAATCCCCATTAGATTCAATCGCCGCGCAGGAGATACCGATCATCGAGCGACTGTCCAACAAGGCCAGGAGCCTGCCGCGAGGCCCCGGCGTTTACTTGATGAAGGACGCCGAAGGCAACGTGATCTACGTCGGCAAGGCTGGCTCGCTGCGGAATCGCGTGGGCTCGTATTTTCAACCATCGACGGACCTGGGCGCGAACAAGCAGGCGCTGCTCGACTTCGTCGTCGACTTTGAGACCATTGAATGCGAAGGCGAGTGGGAAGCCTTGCTGATGGAGAGCCGGCTGATCAAGGACACCAAGCCGCGCTTCAACGCGCGGCTGGTGGATGACAAGACTTACCCCTATCTGGCGGTGACGACGCGCGACGAGTTCCCCGGCGTGTACATCACGCGCTCTCCCACGGATCAGCAGTACAAGGGCGCGAGGATCTTCGGCCCGTTCACCTCGGTCAGTTCGCTTCGAAACGCCGCGCAGCTGCTGCAGCGCGTCTTCAAGTACCGCACTTGCACGCTGGACATTCGATCGGACGATCCGAAGAACCGGTTCTTTCGGCCATGTTTGCTGCATGCGATCGGCCAGTGCACCGCACCGTGCAACAATCGCATTTCGCCTGAGGCGTACCGGGCCGACATCGAGCGGTTCCTGAAGTTCCTGGGATCAAAGCGCAGCGTGATGCTGCGCGAGATGACGGCTGAGATGGAGGAGGCGGCGAAGGCGTTGAACTTCGAGAAGGCCGCCGCGCTGCGCGATCAGATCAAGGCAATTGAGAAACTTGACGATCGCGAGAAGAGGAAACGGGAAGGGAGTGATTGGCAGCCGGAAGTCACGGTGTTCGCGACAGATCCCAAAGCCGCGCTCAAGAGCCTGCGCAAGACGCTAGGTATGGAAGGCCCCATCCGCGTGATGGAGGCGATCGACATCGCGCATCTCGACGGCGGCGAGACGGTCGGCTCAAAAGTCTGCTTCATCGACGGCCGGCCATTCAAGGACGGCTACCGCCGGTACAAGATCAAGACCGTCACGAACGATGATTACATGGCGATCCGCGAAGTCGTCAGCCGGCGTTATCGCGAGGCCGGCGAAGGGAATGAGCTGTACCCCGACGTGATCCTCATCGACGGCGGGCTCGGCCAGTTGCACGCCGCGCAGGAGGCGTTCGAGCAGCTGCAGGTGAAGCCGCCGATGGTGATCTCGCTGGCGAAAAAGGAGGAGCTGATTTTCGTGCAGGACCGAGCCGAGCCGATCCGGCTGGGGCGCGAGAATCCGGGATTGAAATTATGCCAGGCGATGCGCGATGAGGCGCACCGGTTCGCGCAGCACTATCACCACATCCTGCGGCGGAAGAGCATGCTGGATGAGTGATGCGGCCGACGCTGAGTCATCCTGCCTGCTGCGTGCGAGGCGTCATCCGATAATGCAGCTCCAGCACCCGGCGCCTCCAAAGCGTCAGCGTGTGATTGGTGCGCAGCACGTGCTCATCATCCACATACACATGGATGCGCTCGCGGAACGAACGGATGTACTGAGCGTGGTGCCGGCCGCGCTTGTCGCGCAGCAGGAAATAGAACCCCGGCGAGCCGAACCCTTCGCCGCTGGAAACCAGATCAAGGTCGCCCTGCTCGCCGACGCTGATCGCCATGATCACCGTCGCGTTGCCGCGCGGCAGCGGGAACACCACCTTCACGCACGTGCGTCCGTCGGGGATGCGGCACGTGCCGTACACGCCTGAATAGATCACCTGCCCGGTGGCCTTGAGCATGCGGAACCAGACGGTGTGGCGCGTCTCCCCCGTGGCCGAATCGCGCAACTTCAGGATCTGGCTGGCCATGCCGCGCGACGTGTCCAGCGGGCGCAGCGGCACATTCAGCTGTTGCAGTCGCCTGCTGTACAAACGCTGCAGCATTCCGCCGAACGGGCGAAACACCGGACTCCATTCCGACCAGACGTCAAGATCGTGATCGGCTGTGCGTTCGTAAAACGCCACCACTTCCATTCTCAGTCTCGCTCGCGCCGCGTCATCCAGCGCCAGCGACGCGATCGAATCCATCAGCCCCGCGCCGCTGGCGTGCCGCTCGACGCCCAGATTCCCCTCGTCCGCCAGCCGCTGCACGTATTGATCGCCGATGACGTCGGCCTCGCCGAACGGCCCCATCAGCCAGGGCACATCATCCGGTTCGATCCGCCGGCCGCGCAGCATCACCCAGCGCTGGCTGAGATAGTCCTGCAACCGCTGCGATGGATAATCGAACTGCACGCGGCGATTGTAAGGCCGGGACGAAACGGGCTCGCGCCGCCGTACAATTCCAGCCATGTCTCCTCGCATCGAAGCCGACGGCACGGCGGTCCGCCTCTGGATCAAGGCCGTGCCGGGCGCTTCGCGCGACCAGCTCGCGGGCTCGCTCGGCGATCGATTGAAAGTGCGCGTGAGTGCGCCGGCCGAAGGCGGTCGCGCAAACAATGCGATCTGCGCGACGATCGCGAAGGCGCTGGGCGTCAAGCCGAGGCAGGTGATGATCGAAGCGGGCGCGACGAATCCGGAGAAGATCGTGCGCATCGAAGGCGTGAGCGCCGAATGCGTGCACGCCGCGTTCGACAAAAGCGCCTCCGGCCCGGTCGCTTGAGCGACCGGGCCAGATGCGAGGGTTCGATGATCGATCCGTGTCGTGCTTACTTCTTCAGCCCGCAGCACTGCTTGTACTTCTTTCCCGAGCCGCACGGGCATGGCTCGTTGCGGCCGACGGTCGCAACGGCTTTGATCGGACGCTTCTTCGGAGCGTTCGCGCGGCGATCCTCCTCGCTCGCGCCGGCACGCTCGGCGATCTCCAGATCGCGACGCTGCTGCGCCGTGCCCGCCGCCGCGGCGGCCGCGGCCGCCGCGATCGCAGGCTGCGCCGGCCGGGGCGTGGGCATCGGCTGGCCCTGCCCGGCGCGTGCCGCGCCCGGCTGACCCGTCTCCCCCGCCGCCTCAAGTTCCTGCGCCGGCCGCTGTCCGGCCTGCGCGGGGACCTGCTGCTGCGGCCGCGGTGCCTGCACCTGCGGCGTCAGCTTGGCCTTGAAGATCAGGTCCGTCACTTTGTTGCGGATCGACTGGTTCATCTCGTCGAAGAGCCTCGCGCCCTCGCGCTTGAACTCGATGCGCGAATCCTTCTGGGCGAACGAACGCAGGCCGATGGAGTCGCGCAGCTGATCCATCGAGTGCAGGTGATCCTTCCACGCCTGATCGACGATCTGCAGCAGCACCCAGCGCTCGAACTGGGTGAGCTCCGCCCGCAAGGCATGGCCGATCTTCTCCTCCACCACCGTCTTCGGATCGTCGACGGCGCGCTTCTTCTCCTCCTCGGTCAGGCGCAGGCCGAGCTCGCGCTGCGTCCACGCGTCGATCTGCTCAATTGACGACCCCGCCGACAGCGCGTCCTGCGCGCGCGTGGCGATGCGGTTCTCGTCCCACTTCTCCGCTTCCTCAATGAGGATCTTGCGCAGCTCATTCGGATTCGGCGAAGGCAGCGCCTGCGGATTCCACTCCAGGCAATACCGTGACTTCACCCAGGCGCACAGCTGCGTGATCGCCACCTGCGGATTGTGCGGCATCTGCGCCGCGGTCATCTCAATCGCGAAATCAATCGGGTACATGATCTCGCGCTTGCGGTACGCCTCCTGCGCCAGGCGCATGAGTTCGTCAGCCACGGCGTCCGGCGAACCGAGCTTGGCCAGTTGTTCGCCGCTCACCTCAGCGCCGAACTTGTTGTTGGCCCACTTGGCGAGCTCCTGCTCGCCGTAGTTGGGAACAAGGTATTGGTCGAGCGGCGAGAGGTCGGTTTCATCGATCATCTTGTGGGCCGCGGTCTCCAGCTCGCGGATGATCTGGGCGCGGTCCAATCGCTGCAGCTGATCAGCATGGACGTTCGCCTTGAAGTTCGCGTTCGCCCAGTTCGCCAGGCCCTTGTAGTCGAGGTCGGTGTCATCGACTTCCGTGAGCTTGCCCGAGCCGAGGTCGATGACGTCGGGAAGGAACTCCGGCAGGGTGACGCGGATGATGTTGCTCGACTCCTCCTTGGCGTCGATGATGATCATCTTGTGCAAGTCGTCGCGGTCCTTGCCGCGGATGCGCTCGGTCTCGATGGTCACGCTCAGGTTCTCGCGCAGCCATTCCGAAACCACGTTGGCGACGTACTTGGGATCGAGGTACTGCACGGCGGCGTCGCGCACCGAGTCATCGATGTAATCAAAGATGAACTGCTTGACGCCCTTGCCTTCGAGCACATCCTGCCGCATGGCGTAGAACACATGGCGCTGGTGGTCCATCACCTCGTCGTATTCCAGGATGTTCTTGCGGATGAGGAAGTTGCGTTCCTCGACCTTGCGCTGGGCCTTGCCCACCGCGTTTGTGAGCATGCTGTGCTCGATCTTGTCGCCTTCCTTCATGCCCAGCCGCGACAAGAGCGCCAGCACCTCGCCGCCGGCGAACATCTTCATCAGGTCGTCTTCCAATGACAGGAACAACCGCGATGAGCCGATGTCGCCCTGTC
>CAZCGB010000179.1:0-6060 GCA_964498045.1 uncultured Isosphaeraceae bacterium | reverse complement strand
CGGGCGAATCCACGTGGAAGGTCGTCATCGACACGCCCGAGAAGGATCTGGTCCCCGACAACAATCTGCGCACGTTCAACATCGAGCTGGTCGACCGTCCGTTGCGCGTGTTGTACGTCGAGGGGTATCCGCGCTGGGAGTACCGCTACGTCAAGGAGCTCATCCGCCGCGAGGAGTCGATCGAGAGTTCGGTGATGCTGATCTCGGCTTCGAGCGACTTCGCGCAGGAAGGCAACGTGCCCATCACCCGCCTGCCGCGCAGTCCGGAGGAGTTCGCGGCGTACGACGTGATCATTCTGGGCGATGTGCCTGCGGGATTCTTCTCACCCGAGCAGTTGGACATGATGCGGGCGCATGTGTCGGAGCGCGGCGCGGGATTGCTGTGGATCGCCGGCGAGCGCAGTGTGCCTTCAACGTACGTCGGATCGGTGCTCAGCGACCTTCTGCCCATGCGTGGCACGCTCAACCTGCCTGCGATCGGCGCGCCGGTCACCATCGAGCCCACGCCGCAGGCCGCGCGCCTGGGCGTGCTGCAGCTGGCGTCGGGCGAGAACGTCGGCTGGCCGGCGGAACTGTCTGATCCGGCAACGGGCTGGTCGCGGCTGTTCTACGCGCAGCGCATCGAGCCGGGACAGTTGAAGCCGGCCGTCGAAGTGCTGGCGCAGACGGTCGATCCCAATGCGGCGAGCGCGGAACAAGGATCGACGTTCCCCATGGTCATGAGCATGCGCTACGGCGCGGGGCAGTCGATCTACGTCGCCACCGACGAGATCTGGCGCTGGCGCTATGGACGAGGCGAACTGTACCCCGACCAGTTCTGGATGCAGATGATCCGCATGCTGGGGCGCGAGAGCCTCTCGGCCGGCGGCAGCCAGGCGGTGCTGGAGGTGAACCCCCGCCGCGCGCAGGTCGGCGCGCCATTGCGCATAGAACTGCGCCTGCTCGATGCCCAGCTGCTGCAGGGCTCGCAGGCGACCGTGCGCATCGCGCTCAAGAACGCCGAGGGCGCGACGGTCGCGGAAATCGACTTGAAAAAGGTGGAAGGAAGCGAAGATCGCTATGCGGCGACATATCTCCCTGACGTCCCCGGCCAGTACGACGTGCACGTGGACGACCCGGCGTTCAGCACGCTCGATCTGCGAAGTCATGTCGAGGTCTTCGCGCCCGACGATGAACTGCGCCGGCCGGAGACCGATCACGACATGCTGCGCTCGCTCGCGAGCGCGACCGGCGGCAAGGTGGTTTCGCCCCAGGACCTCGGCACGCTGCCGCAGATGCTTCCCAACCGCGAGGTGCGCACGCTCAACCCGCTCACCGAGCCGATCTGGGACACCCCGCTGATGCTGATCCTGGCGATCACGCTGTTCACCTTTGAATGGGTTGGCCGCAAGCTGATGCGTCTGGCATGAGGGTCTGGGCGCCAGCGCGAGGGGTGGCGGCAAATTCCGCAAAAGACCTGTCACACATGCCCGACCACGATTGTGTCATCCCTCCTTGCCTTTTTACAAACAGAAGTGTCATAACCGGGTGAATTCAGTCGTTTACTAGAATGAAGGGTGGATTTCGCCGGCCGCACATGGTTGACTACACATGTCGTCAGCAACCACGCCCGGTCGATGACAGTATGGATGGTCAGAGAGCGCGGCTGTTCCAAGGAGTGATCCGCATGCAGGAAGTGATCGCCGAACTCGAGCGTCTGAAGTCGCGCAGCCGGGTGATGCTCATTGCGCAGCGCATCGCAGTGGTCATCGCGTGGACGCTGGCCACGATCCTCGCGCTGGTCGCTTTCGACTACGCCTTCCGCCTGCCTGGGGCGTTCCGGCTGATTCTTCTTCTGGGCGGGATCGGCACGCTGGTGTGGGCGCTGTGGAACTATCTTCGCCCGGCGGTCAACTTCCAGCCGTCGCTGACGCAGCTCGCGTTGCGCGTCGAGAGCGTGCTGCCATCGGTCTCGGGCAGATTGGCCTCCAGCGTCGAGTTCGCCTCGGCGGGCGTCGATCAGAACAATCCGCTGGCCGACCGGGCCGTGCGCGAGACCGCGCGGCGGCTGATGGGCGAGTCGGTCTCGACCGTCGTCAATCCATCGCGTACAAGGCGTGACCTGGGCATCATGCTCGCCGTGGCCGCGGCCTGCGTCGCGCTGGTGATGGTCAATCCATCCGCGGCGGCGACCGGACTCACGCGCCTGTTCTCGCCATACGGCGGCACGCGCTGGCCGGCCCGCACGGGGGTCGAGTCGCTGATGTCGCAGGTGCTGACCGCAGGCGGCGTGTTCGCGCGGGGCGAAGCCATGCCGGTGCGCGCCAGCGTCGTGCGCGGCCCAGCCGACCAGCGCGTGGAAGCGCACTATCGCCTCAAGACCGACGGTTCGTGGCAGGCGTGGCAGCGCATCCTGCTCACGCATCAGGCCGGGGTGGGCGGCGGCGGCGTGCATGAGCGCCTGATCGACACCAATGCCGAGGCGGTGGAACTGTACTTCTCGACCGATGATGACGAGACGAGTGCGGAGAGCATCGAACTCGCGCCGCCGCCGGCCGTTCGCCGCGCATCGCTCATTGTGCAGCCGCCCGCGTACGCCGTCGGCCACGTGAGCGCGTACGAAGCTGAACTGGGACAGGGCATTGATGACCGCTCGGTCACCGATGCGCCCTCCCTCAACGGCTCGCAGGCGACGCTGACGCTTGAGCTGAACAAGCCGCTGCCTACGCCCATGACGATTGGCGATGAGGCGGCCCGGTGGCTGCGCACGACTTTCGGTTGGGGCGAGGAAGGTCAGCTTCCCGAATTCACGGTTGACGCGTCATCGCCGGCGACATGGACCCTGCGCTGGACGCTTGACGGCACGCGCACGATTCCGTTGACCCTGCGCGATGAGCATGGGCTGAGCAACGCCGAGCAGATTCAGTATCGCATTGAAGCGGTGGAGGATCGGGCGCCGTCGGTGACGATCACCAAACCTGCGACCGACGAAGCGGTGTTGCCCACAGCGGTGATCGCGCTGCAGGCCGAAGGCCGCGATGACGTCGCGCTCTCGAACATCGGCGTGGAGGCCCGCGTTCAAGATGGCGGCAAGACGCAGGAGGAGGCGATGGCGTCGGTCGCCGCCTGGTCGACGTTCGAGGACTCATCCGCGGCGGAGACGGCGATGAACGCGGAGCTTGAACTCGCGCCGTTGCATCTCAAGAAGGGCGACGTCGTGCTCGTCAGCGCCGTGGCGCAGGACGTGTACGAGATGAACGGCTCCAGGCACGAGCCCGCGAAGTCGGCGGTGCGGCGTCTGCGCGTCATGGATGAAACTGATTTTGCAACGCAGCTGCGCCGGCAGCTTGGCGCGGTGCGGCAGAACGCGATTCGCATCGAGGCTCAGCAGGCGGAACTTCAGGATGACATCGCCGAGGACGGCGTGCAGCCGGGCATGAGCCGCGCGCAGGGCCAGATCGGCGAGCGCATCGCGGCCCAGAAGCAGTCGGTGGAGGAAGTCGAACGCCTGCTGCGGCAGAATCGCATGGATGATGCGCAGCTGCAGGATATCCTGCGGCAGACCAACGACCTGCTCGATTACGCCGGCCGCAGCGCCAACAAGGCTGTGGAGTCGATTGAGAAGCAGGAGGGCGCGAAGGCTAATCCATCCGCGTCCGCGTCTGCGACCGGGAAGCGAGACGGGTCGCCGGGAAACCGCGAACAGCAAGGCGCGCCGCGCGACGATCAAGCCGCACAGCAGCAAACCGGCGGCGATCAGCAATCGCAGAAAGGCAGCGGACGGCAGCAGGGTGGAGAGCAGAAGCCCAAGCAAGGCGCGGGCAAGCCGCAAGCCGGCGGCGATCAACCAACGCAGAATCCCGATCAGCCGCGTGCGGGCGACAAGACGGGCGACAAGTCGAATGACAACAAGGGCGACAAGGCCGAGCGCGAGCAATCGCCGGAAGAGAAGGAGATCACCGACTCGCAGCAGGAGGTGCGCGATGAGCTTGCCGACCTCATCAAGCTGCTTGATCGCGATGAGGACACATGGGTGGTCAAGCGGCAACTCGAGAACATCTCGCAGGAGCAGGCGGAGCTTGAGCAGGAGACGCGCAACCTCGGCCAGCAGACCGTCGGGCAGAAGGCCGAAGAACTGACCGAGCGTCAGCGCAGCGAGCTGGACCGCATCGCTGACAAGCAGCGCGATCTGACCCAGCAGGCCCGCGATCTCATCGAGCAGATGCGCGACCGGGCCGAGGGCTTGAAGGAAGTCGATCCGCAGGCCGCCGAGTCGATGAACAGCGCGGCTGACACCGCCGAGCAGCAGCAGCTGGACCGCGACATGCAGCAGGCGTCGCAGCAGGTGCAGCAGAATCAGATGACTTCCGCGGGCGCGTCGCAGCAGAACGCGCAGCGCACCATGCAGAAGATGATGGAGGACATCGAACAGACCAAGCGGGCCCAGGCCCAGCAGCTGCTGCGGCAACTGGCGAGTTTGATGGAGTCCATCACGCGCCTGATCAACGTGCAGGAGAATGAACTCAACGCGCTGGCCATCGCGCAGGACGCCAAGAACTTCTCCGGACTCGATCGCGACATGATCCGGCTGAACCAAAACACCCAGTCGGTGGCGCAGGAAGCCCGGGCCGCGGGCCAGGAAGCCCGGCGCGTGGCGCGTTCGCTCGATCGCGCGGCCGACGCCCAGGGCGCGGCAGTCGCGGACCTGCGGGCCCAGCCCATCAACGCCGCCGGAGCTGAGGAGGCCGAAACGCACTCGCTGGAACTGCTCAAAGAGGCCAAGACGCTGGCGGAGACGCTGCAGAAGGAGACAGCCGAGCAGGAGGTGCAGCAGCGTCGCGAGGAGTTGATCGCGCAGTATCGAAAGTTCGCTGAACGACAGGTCGCGCTGCGGGGCGAGACGATGGAATTGCAGAAGGCCGCTGCGGGCGCGGCGCTGGATCGCCGGCAACTCGTGGACGCGCGGCGAATCGGCTCGCAGCAGGAGGAGATTCGCCAGGGCCTGGCAGGATTGCGCGACACCACCAGTGAAATCCTGGATTCACCCGTCTTCGCGCACGTGCATCGGCTGATGGATGGCTGGTCTTCGCAGGTCACCGACGCGCTTGCGGGCGGCAAGGTCGACATCGACGTGACCGATCATCAGCAGATGATCGCCGATGCGATCGGCAGGCTCATCGGCGCGGTCGAGGAGAGCATGGCTCCGCCGCCGGAGTTCGCGCAGGATCAGCAGAACCAGCAGAATCAGCAGGACGGAGAGCAGCAGCAGCAGAAGCAGCCGCTGATTCCGCCCGTGGCGCAACTGAAGTTGCTTCAGGGGCTGCAGGAGCAGGTGTACGATCTGACCAAGAACATCGACGGCCGCAGCGATCTGGACGACGCCCAGCGTCGCGGCCGCCTTCGCGATCTCGGCCAGCAGCAGCGCGACCTCGGCCAGCTTGCGCAGCAGATGCTGGAGACGCTCGAGAATCGCCAGCAGCAGAAGCCGCCGGATGCGCCAGAAGGCGGCGAGAAGCCCAACGACGGTGGCGGCGAGCAGCCGCAGGAGCCGCAGTCATGAACCAGCGCATTCGCCTCTTCACGACCATTGCGATCGAGTTTGCAGCCGCCTGCGGCTTCGCCGGCACGGCCATCGCGCAGACGCAATCGCCTTCCACGCCGCCGTCCTCGCAGCCCGGCAATCCATCGGCCCCGCCTCCATCATCGCTCGATGATCTGTTGAACATCGAAAAGGACAAAGGCAAAGAGCCGGCGGCCGATGCGAAACCGCAGGCGGATTCGGCCCTCGAAGACCAGAAGCCCTCCGATGCCGCGGGCGATGAGGCCAAGCGCGAGCTCGACAAGCAATTGAGCGAAGCCGAGGTCGCCAACGCGTTTGTGCAGGCGGTGGAGAAGATGAGCGTCGCCGCGGACCTGCTGGATGCGAAGTTCGACCCGGGGCTCGACACGCAGCGCGTGCAGGAAGACATCATCGCCAAGCTTGCGCAACTGCTCGATCAGGCGAAGAAGAACAAGTCGAACTCATCGTCGTCATCGTCTTCGTCGAGCTCGTCCAAGCAGCAGCAGCAGAAGCAGCAGCAG
>CAZCGB010000178.1:0-6062 GCA_964498045.1 uncultured Isosphaeraceae bacterium | reverse complement strand
CGCTTTGCCGCTTTCCGCCGCGGCCGCTGTTTGCGCACGATGCGGGCGTCGCGCGCGCGCCGGGCGTGGAGGCCGTGCTCGATGCGCCGCTTCCGCCACCTATTCGACCGAAACCGCGCGAGGCCAGGCGTCTGATCGACATCGCCCGCTGCGCGCTGGCGGCGCGCGGGCGCGAGACCGATCCGGTGACGTACGCCGACCCGCGCGACGTGCTGCTGTTCCGGCTCGAGCGCGGCGTGGATGTGCTGCTGACGGGCCTGCAGCCGGCGCGACGCCTGCCGCTCGAAGGCTTCGTCGGCTACGTCGCGGCCCGCAACCGCGTGCCCGTCGCCTATGGCGGCGGATGGATGTTCCTCAATCAATGCACGATCGGCATCAACATCTTCGACACATTCCGCGGCGGCGAGTCTCTGCACACCCTTGCACAGATCATGCGCGTGTATCGCCATACGTTCGACGCACGCGTGTTCAGCGTCGATCCGTTCCAGTTCGGCCAGGACAACGAAGAGGCCATCAAGTCCGGCGCGTTCTGGTTCTACTGGCGCGCGGGCTTCCGGCCGGTTGAGCGCGACCTTCGTGCTTTGGCGGAGCGCGAAGCGGCGCGGATTGCCGCCGACCCCAGGCATCGCACTTCATCCCGCGCGCTGCGGCGACTGGCGACCGGCCGCATGCGGCTCACCTTCAGCGATGCGGCTTCGGCTGCGGAGGAGTTCATCGATCCCGGCGACGTCGCCCTGGCGCTGACGCGCTGGATCGCCCGGCGATACGGAGGCGATGTCGAGTTGGCGCGACAACGCGGCGTGAAGCGGATGATCGAGTCGCTGCGCATGAAGCCCCGCGAAGCCGCGGACGCACGCTTCCCTGAACTGCTGGACATGATTGATGATCTTGATGATTGGACCGCAGCTGAACGCCGCGAGCTGCGAAGGGTGATTGACGCAAAAAGCGGGCCGCGAGAGATGGATTACCTGCGCCTGCTCCGAACGCATCCGCGATTGCGCGCCGCGCTGGCGCGCATCGCGCGGAAGAGTCCCTCGCTCGTCAGGGATGCCGGCTGAACGCGCTGGTTGGCGCGGTATGCTCGCCCCCCGGGGCAGGCGCAATTGGAGCATGCACATGTTGCGAACCACATTCGTTTCGCCGTCATCACCAACCGTTTCCCGGCGCAGGTTCTTCCAGGTTGCCGGCTCAACGACGCTCGCGCTCGCCGCCGCGCCAAAGTCACTGTTCGCCGCACCTTACATCCGCACGCAGGACAAATCCGGCACGGCGCGGCCGATCACCGGCAACGGCAAGATCATGTACGAGTGCATCCACGACTGGCTCACGCCGCCGACGGGCATTCTCTGGGGCGACACGCATGGCCTGGCGCAGGATGCGCAAGGGCGCATCTATGTCGCGCACACCGTGCATCCCGAAAGCGCGAAACCGTTCGCGATTGTCGTCTTCGATCGCGATGGCGAGTTCATCACCGCGTGGGGCGAGGAGTTCCGCGGCGGCGCGCATGGGCTCGACATTCGCGCTGAAGCCGAGGGCGAGTTCCTCTATCACTGCGACATCAATCGCCGCATCGTCGTGAAGACCGATCTCGATGGCCGCGTGGTGTGGCAGGCCGAATATCCCAAGGCTTCGGGCTTCTACGAAGCGAAGGAGAAGTACTGCCCGACGAATGTGTGTTTCCTGCCCGCCCCCCATGAGGGCGATGTGCTCGTCGCCGACGGCTACGGCTCGTCCTATGTGCATCGCTACACCAGCGCGGGCGAATACGTGAAGACCATCATCAAGCCCGGCAAGGACAAGGGCCAGGTGAATTGCCCGCATGGATTATGGATCGATGGGCGCGATGGCGAAGCCAAATTAGTCATCGCTGATCGCGGCAACCGGCGCATCCAATATTTCACATTGGAAGGCGAACACCTGGGCTTCGTGCCCGATCCAATCGGCGGCGTGGCTGGAAGCGGCGCGCCGGAAGGCAAGGCCGGCATCCGCATGCCTTGTCATTTCAAGACGCGCGGCGATCTGCTGCTGGTGCCCGACTTGGAAAGCGTCGTGACGATTCTCGACAAGCAGAACAGAGTCGTCGTGCAACTGGGCGACGGTCATCCCAGCGATCTGCGCGGCCAGCCGCGCGACAAGTTCATCCCCGGCAAGTTCATCCATCCGCATACGGCAATCTGGCTGGCAGGCGCGGGGGGAACGGGGGGCGGCGACATCCTCGTCGCGGAATGGGTGCCGATTGGCCGCGTGACGAAACTGCGCAAAGTGCTTGGGTGATGCGAGACCACGAACGTGGTGCAGATCAGGCCCGCGACCGTTCAACAATAATGAAGGCGACCGACCTGCCCCGTTGCCCATGATTCGTGGTGAGACGAACTCGTCCGCTCTTGCCTGCTTTCACCGTAATCTCCAAGTTGAGATTTCTTTCAAGAGATCATTTGTATCCGCCGGTATGCAGAGTATGTTTGGCTGGAGTGTGGCGATGCCCCTCGTGCCATCGTCGGACGGGAGTGGTCTTGTGACGGGTCTTGACGGATCAATTCAACGACCGATGCGCTCGGGAGGGCGGCGGATGTCGTCGCGCGATCTCACCGCCGCATTCGCGGTGATGTGCCTCGCCATCGCAGGCCGTTCGCATCTGGCGCTCGCCCAGGTCGCCTGCCGGTACGAGGTCGCGGCAATTATCCAAGCCCCGCCTTGCGGCATTGGTTCGGGCGTTACGCGCGCCACGGCGATCAGCCCCGACGGCCAGGTCGTCGTCGGCTACGCGCAGTGCCCGCTCGGCGGGCATCTGCCGTTCAAGTGGACCGCCGCAGGCGGGTTCCAATTCGTGCTGCTGCCGCCGTGGCTGGATGAGGCGTCGCCCGAAGATGTGAATGACAGCCGCATCATGGTGGGAACGGGCAACAACCCGCAGTACGGCCAGCGCGGCTTCGTGTGCGATCTCAACACCGGTGTGTGGACGCAGTTGCTGCCGCAGAACGCACCTGTCGGATGGAGCGGAGCATCCGCGATCTCTGCCAACGGTCTAGTCTGTGGCTATCGATCCATCGGCTCCAAAGGTGATCCGGTCAATCCTCAGACGGCGTACTACTGGTCGGCATCTGGCGGATTCAGTGACTTGGGATTGGTGAACGGCAACAGTTCTTTTGCGCACGATGTTAATGATTCCGGACTGGTGTGCGTTTCCGATGGCTTCGCCATTGATCCAGGTCGGAAGGGATATCTCTGGAGCGGCGCAAACCTTAGTCCCATTGATTTCGTTCCTGGCGGAATCTCCAGCCACATCGACGATTTGACGCCAAACGGCTGGAGCATTGTCACCGGCACGGTGCAGCAGTCGCCGTACGTCGGCGCGACCTACGCGCGCAAACCCAATGGCGTGCTATTGCCACTGTCGTCACTGCCGGGCCAACCAGGCGCAGGGGCGGCATACATGAACAGCATCGGCATTGCCGCAGGACGTTGTGGCCAAGGCACTGCCTGCATCTGGCACGACATGAAAGCCGTGCAAGTGTCAACGATGCTCACCCAACCATTCAACGGATCGTTGGATTGGGCGATGATCAGCGACAATCAGAAAGTGGTTTGTCGCGGCACATCAGCCACAATCGGCAGCATTGCGTTGGTGCTCACTCCGGTGATGGGGGTCAATGGTGATACCAATTGTGATGGAGCGGTGAACCACGACGATCTGTTAGACACAATCCAGCATTGGGGCGATTGCGCCGGGTGCAACGCGGATTTTGACCATGACTTCCGTGTAGGCGTCGCAGACCTGTTGTACGTCATCATTCACTGGACTGGATGAGAAAGGAATACACATGCCTTAGTGGTCGGTAGTAGTCGCAATTTCTCGTCGTGTGGTGGATGAACGCCCGATGGCGGGGGCTCCTTCCTCCCACATCTTGGATTCTCGGATGTGCCAGTAACGCGATTGATTCGCAATCGCTATCGCTGCGCCATCCTCCGCGCAAATCAAGGACTGCAAGAATGAATATGCTTCGATTGTCAACCATTGTGATCGCGATGGTGTTCACCGGTGAAAGTGCATTGGCACAGACACTTGTTGTCAGGGTGGACAGTGAAAATGGTGTCGCCGCTCCGGCGGGTCAGGGCAACGGCTGGAACTCCAACGCGTTCAAGTAATTGCAAGATGGCCTCGCTCGTGCTGTTTCATTGCTGACCGTGGGAAGCCCGCCGTTAGCGACAGATGTTGAAGTCTGGGTCCGCGCCGGGATTTACCATCCCAACGAAGCGGCCACTCCGCCAGCGGCGGGGTTTGATTCACGCGCCGCGACCTTTCTGCAGCAGAAAAACGTCGCCATCCTGGGCGGGTTCATCACCGGCCTGGAGACCGCCAAGAACCAGCGCAATCCCGCAGCGAACGTGACCATTCTGAGCGGAGACCTCGGCACAGACGGCCACAGCCACCATGTCGTCACCGCACAGGCTGTGGCAGGTGGAAGCGGGATGGTTGATTCGACGGCGGTTCTCGACGGATTCACCATCACAGGAGGCGACGCAGACCAGTCGGAAATCGACGAGGGCCTGCGCATCGGGGGCGGCGTCGTGCTGTTCGGGCCGACCGGCAGTTCCCTCAACGAGGTCTGCGCGCCGACAATCATGCGATGTCGCATCCACGCCAATCAGGCGCTCTGCGGCGGAGGAATCGGCATGAAGATCAGCCAAGCGTCTGAACCAGTCTTCGGCTCATGCTCTATCACCAGCAACACCGCGAGCAATGACGGCGGCGGCGCGTATGTGCGCGGCAACGCCAGCACGATGGGCGGCAAGCCCAAGTTCGTCAACTGTTTGTTCACCGCCAACGTCGCCGAAGGGTCGGCGGGAACGGGCCCTGTCGGCAGCGGCGGAGCGGTGTACAGCGATACCCACGCGCGACCGTCGCTGATCAACTGCACCATCAGCAAGAACCAGAGTGCGACCACCGGCCTGAGTACCGGCGTCGGAGGAGTGCATCAGGAGAGCATTTGCATCCCCGGTCCCAGCCGCAGCGACGGCGTGATTATGCTCAACACCATTGTGTGGGACAACACAGGTTATTCAATCGCCGGTGAAGTCCATGCCGACTATTGCACGGTTCAGGATGACTCCGGCGACGATCTCTGCAGCGCAACGCAACTCAATTCGACAAGCCCAGCTTTCATCAGTGCCGGCTCAGGAAACTTCCACCTTGCGAGCAACTCGCCAGCCATCGATGCGGGTTTGATAGACACCTTCTATCTCGTGTCCGACGCCAAGGACATCAATCAGAACGGCGACATCACGGAGTATCTTCCTGATCTCGATCTCCGCAAGCGGATCGCCGGGGCGTACAGCTCCATTCAAGAATGCCGCATCATCGATCAGGGCGCATTCGAGTTCTCTGCTCCGATCTGCCAAGCTGATTTCGTACCGGCGGGCGGCGATGGGACGGTCGGCGTGGCGGAACTGCTCGCGGTCATCTCCGCATGGGGCGCGTGTCCCGGCGCGCCCGCGGCATGCCTTCCTGACATCGCTCCGCAACCCTGCGGCAACCGCACCGTCGGCGTCAGTGACCTGCTTGCGGTGATCTCGAACTGGGGGCCTTGCGCTGGACCGACCGCTCCCGGAGATGAAGGCGGCTCCGCTGGCGCGCCACAGACCGTGGAGGATTGCATGAACATGTGTGCCCCGCTGGGCGCAGGGTCGCAGGCTTACATCAACTGCATGACCAAATGCACTTCGGCGATTGAGTGATAAAGCCGGCAAATGAGGAACCGCGTACATCGGGCGCGCCGCGACGCGCGCCCGATGCGTTCCCGCGAAACAGGCGGGGTGCCGGTATGAGAACAAGCGGCGGCATGCATGACGCCGCTCTTGTTTTCCCTGCTGACGTATGGCTTGCGCGTTCGATTGCGGCCGAGCGCCAATACTCGGCGCGGGCCTGCTTTGAGATCAGTTGTCGCCAATGTCGCGCTTGCCGCCGCGCATGTCATCGCCGTCATCGGGCATGTCCGCATCCATCACGTCGATCTCACCTGACGCGTCCGCCATGGCGTGGCGTTCCTTGCCGTCGATCACCA
>CAZCGB010000177.1:0-6072 GCA_964498045.1 uncultured Isosphaeraceae bacterium | reverse complement strand
AAAAACAGACGCGTAGTAAAAAAAAATGCCGCGGCCAGCTGCCGATCGAACCGGGCCGATAGCGGCCTCCGCAGCGTTGGGATCGAAGGCCTGCGTGCCGGCGGCGACCGCGCGCGGCCCGTCCGACGGACCGACAGCCTGCCTGCCGCGCGCTACGAGCGCTGCGACAAGAAGACCATTGACTGCGGTGAGTCACGCTACGGAACCCTCGACGTCATCGCCAAACTGCTGCAGCGGCCAGGCACCGAGTACACGCTCACGCACACGCAGCAGATCATCGGCACCATGCATTACATGGCTCCCGAGCAGATCGAGAAGCCCACGACGGTTGATCACCGGGCCGACATCTACTCCTTAGGCGTGGTGCTGTATGAAATGATGACCGGCGAGCTGCCGATCGGCCGATTCCCGTTGCCATCGGAACGCGGGGTCAACGATGCGAGGCTGGACCAGGTCGTGCTCCGCGCATTGGAGAAGGAACCTTCGCGGCGCTACCAGCGCGCCAGCGAGATCAAGACCGATCTGCAGCGATTGGGTTCAACCGCCAGCAGCGGGCCGCAAGCCGCGGCATATGGAATTGCGCCGACGACCTCACAATCGAACACGCCGCATCCGATGGCCAGCACGGAAGGCCCGGCCTGGCGTCGTGCGAATACGCTCACTCCCCGGCCGCAGCCAGGTTCATCTCTCAACGTCTCGATGGCGCCAGCGCCCTCTGCCGTCATCCAGGCCGCCCCGATGCCCGGCATGCGCAGCGTGGGAACTGGATACCTGTGCTGGATCGCCTGCATCATCGGCTTCAATGGCATTCACCGCATGTACGCGGGCAAGTGGATCACAGGTTTCCTCTGGTTCTTCACTCTTGGCTTTCTCTACCTCGGCCAGGTAATTGACCTGTTCCTCATCCCGCGAATGATCCACAAGGCCAACGCAAGGCAGTTTCGAATGCTGAGTCTTGGGTCGCAGCGGCTTGACGCATGATCGTGGGGAATCCAGTCGATGATGTTGATCCAGCGGTGCTGCGCGCATCCAATGCGCCCGCGCCAGTTTCATGATCCTTATCGACGATTCCACCGCACACGCGCATGCCGGCCCGCACGCTCATCCTTTCAGACCTGCATCTTGGCCGGCCTCGACTGGCTGCTCGCTCCGCCGAGGCGCTGCGCCCGCTGTGGCAGGGATGTTCCCGTCTGATCATCAACGGCGATGTGGCGGAAGTGCATCATCCCACGCACTGGGCCGGAGCGGCCCGTCAGGTGCTGCATCTGCACGACCTGTGCGAGGACGACGACGTCGAACTCACCCTGCTCTCGGGCAATCACGATCCCTACCTGACCGACGTCCGGCATCTGGAGCTGGCCAACCGCTCGGTGTTCGTCACGCATGGCGATGTGCTGCACCCGGCCATCGCCCCGTGGAGCCCGCGCGCGGGCATCATGCGCGACGCCCACGAGCGCGCCATCGAAGCCATACCGCCCGAGGAGCGCGGCCACCTCGACACGCGTCTGAAAGTCTCACAGTTCGCCTCGCATGTCGAATGGAGCGACATGGCGCACGAGGCGTCGAAGTCGAGCGTTCCGCAGATGCTTCTGCGCCCCTGGAGCGTGCCACAGGTGCTGTGGTACTGGTGGCGGTTCCCGAAGCTGGCGGCGAAGTTCCTGAAGGATCACGCGCCGCACGCACGCATCGGCGTCTTCGGCCACACGCACCGCGCGGGCATCTGGAGCATCGATCATCGCGTGATCATCAACACCGGGTCGTTCGGCTTTCCCGGCCAGCCGCGCGCGGTGATGATCGAACATGATCGCGCACTGAGCGTGCTGGCGATTGAGTCCGCGGAAAGCGGATATCGCTTCGCGCGCGAGGCGATCCGCAAGATCGAACTTCCGGAAGCCAGCGTCAACCGCGCACAGCCGCTTGCGGCTTAGCCGCCAGTCCCGCGATGTGCGTTTCCGAATTTCGCACCGGCGAAGCCGCAAGCGGCGTTCACTTCCACGCCTCGGCCTTGAAAACACGGCCTGGCATGGGACGATCGAGCGCGGCGGCAATATGTCTGCCCGCCGTGTACAGCCGCGTCAAGTCGACGCCCGTGTCGCAGCCCATCTTGTTGAAGGTGTACGCCAGGTCTTCGGTGGCGATGTTGCCCGCCGCTCCGGGCGCGTACGGGCAGCCGCCGAGTCCGACGCAGGAGGAATCAAAGCTGCGCACCCCCAGTTCAAAGGCTCGGAACGCGCAAGCGAGCGCGGTGCCGCGCGTGTCGTGCAGATGCAGCGTGGTTTGGTTGGGCTTGAGCAGCCCGTCAAGACCCTCGTACAGGAGTTCGATGTCAGTCGGCACAGCCACGCCAATAGTGTCGCCGAGATCGATTTCATCAACGCCCAGATCCAGGAGCTTCGCGGCGACGTCGCGCACCTTTCTGGGGTCAATCGATCCTTCAAATGGACATGCGATGGCCGTGCTGATGTAGGCCCGCACCGGGCGCTTCGCCTCAGACGCTCTTCGTATCACCGGCCTGAAACGCTCCAGCGTCTCGGCGATGGTCGCGTTGGTGTTCCTGCGGCTGAACGTCTCGCTGGCGGCGGTGAACACCGAGATCTTGTCGGGCGGCACGGTGAGCGCCAATGCCGCGTCCAGACCTGTCTCATTCGGCACAAGCGCGGAATACACGACTTCGGCGCGGCGCCGAATTCGCGAGAAGACTTCACTCGCATCACCGAGTTGCGGCACCCACTTCGGGCTGACAAAGCTGGTCACTTCGATTTCCGCGACGCCGCTGGCCGAGAGCAGGTCAATGAACGCGACCTTCACATCGGTGGAAACCGCGCGAGCCTCGTTCTGCAACCCATCGCGCGGGCCGACTTCGGTGATGCGTATGCGGGTGCGCTCGGACATGTTCGGATGATAATTGGTCTCACAATCGCATCAAGTGATATGCGCACCAGTGCAAGGTGCGCTGCCGCCAATTGCGTTTCTTCCAATTCGCAAAAGTCACTTCCTTCGCGTCGCGCAGGTTGTCCTGAAACTGCTGCTCGAGCGATCGTGCGGAGTGTTCGTCGATCATGCCGACGATGACTTCGAGATTGCGTTTGTCGGACCAGGTGTCGAGGTTGAATGATCCAACGGTTCCATACAGGCCGTCCATGGTCATCGTCTTGGCGTGCAGGGTTGATCCGAAGTATTCAAAGATCCGGACGTTGCTCTTGAGCAGCCGTCCGTAGATATGCTGTGACGCAGCTCGAACGATGGGCACATCGCTGCGACCGGCTGTCAGGATGCGGACATCGACACCGCGTCGGGCCGCCTTGACCAGCGAGGTCATCGTGCGCTGCGGCGGAAGGAAGTACGGGTTGGTGATCCAGCAGCGATCCACGGAGTTGCGGATCGTCAATCGCACGGCACGTTGAATGGCCCTGCGCCCCAACGCTCCGCTTGAGGACAGTACCTGCGCGAAGACCCGTCCTGCGCGGCCGCCTCGCGCCCCCGCTTCACTCGACGGCACGTCGCGAACCAGATTCAACGATTTCAGCGTGACCGCAGCCAGATCGCGCACACCCGGCCCTTGCAGGCGCAGATGACAGTCGCGAAACGTGCCGCGTCCATACCTTTTGCCGGCATAATCCTCGGACGTGTTCATTCCACCGGCGAAGGCGGTGTGGTCGTCGATGATGGTGATCTTGCGGTGATCGCGCGTCAGAAAGCCTGGCCGACGATTCCACGCGAGCATCGGATTGAAGCGATCGATCTCCACGTTGCCCTTTGCGGCGCCGGCTTCGCGCAGCGGCTTGAGGAATTCTTCGGTGACGCGCGGCGATCCAACGGCGTCGTACAGAAGTCGCACCTGACAGCCGCGCGCAGCAGCGCTGACCATCCCTTCAATCGTGCGCGTCCCGACGCGATCGGGTTCAAGAATGTACGTTTCATGCCAGACGCGATGCCTGGCCTCATCCATCGCCTTCCAGATGTGCTCGAACACCGCGTCGCCGTCGCAGAACATCTCGATGCTGTTGCCCGTGGAAGCGCCGCCGTATCGCAACAGCATGTCGGCCGTCGTGGCCCAGACAGCGCGGGTGTTCCGGCCGGCACGCCGGATGGCATCCGTGTGCATGCGTTTGCGCCGCAACGCGTTGAGCCCCAGGGCCTCGCGCACCGACAGGCGCAGCCTGTCCATCGTCTTGGATGAAGTCCGCTTGCCAGGCGATGGGACGGGTGGAAGTGACACGGTGACTCGGAATTCAGCTGGCACCCGGTTTCACGGCGCATGGCCCGGCTTCGGCGATCGATTGGCGCGAGCTTCAACACGTTGGCGCAAGATGATCACTGCTTCTCGCGCAATGCGCGAAACGTGATCCAGAAGAACGCGGCAAGCAGGCCCAGGGTGAAAATGATTCCGACAATGAACAGGGCGATCTCACCCGCGGTGGTTTCGCTCAGCAGCGACGACGCATCGGGATACGTCGCACTGGACGACGAATCGGCAATCATCATGTCGAAGTCTCCGACTTCGACGCAGGCCAGAACCTCAGCGGACATGTGCTGGCCTCGGCCTGTTCGCCTTCGGCGTTCACCAGCACCACGGCTCCCAGCACAATCGGCTTGAGCATCGCAAACGCGATCGGCTCCGCTCCGAGCATCGGGCTCAACGCACTCGAAGTCACCACGCCGATTGGTTCACCCAATCCACCCACGACTTCGCCCGGCACGTTGGCCGCAGGTTTCGCAAACACTTGCGCGCCAGCCACTGGAAGCAGGTCCTTGGCCATACGCAAGCCAACCAACATGGGCTTGGAATGGCCGCGACTGTGCATGCGGGCCACGATTTCCTGCCCAAGGTAGCAGCCCTTGGTGAAACTCACGCGCCGCGGAAGTAACTCCCCGACCTGATGCGGCAGGTTGGTCGATCCGAAGTCGATGTTGAACAACGCCTCGCCCGCCTCGATGCGCGCGATGTTGAACGCATGCCAGCCGATCGGCCGCACGCGCCGCTTGTCCTGGCCGACGATGTGATCCGCCGCGAGCAGGAACTCCCAGACATCTCCCGCGCGCTCGCGCGGCACGATGAGCTCGAAGCCAACCTCGCCGACCTGATCGCGCCTTGCGATCACGACCTCGGTCTTGTCGATGGTGATCATCGCAGCCGTGCCGACCGCCAGTTGAAATGCGCTCTCGTTCGTCGCGGCGGCGATCGCTTCGCATGCCAGGCTGCCATGCACGGCAATGTGATGAAACTCCTCCGAAGCGTCGCGAATCGCGACATCCTCGGTGAAGATGAACTCATTCAGCGACTTCGCCGCGCCGGAAGCGTTGGCGACGTCAAGATCAAGAAGCAGACGGTCGCCGAGTTCGATCACAAACACGTCGGCGTCGATGCGACCCTTGCGATTGAGCCAGAACGATTCCCGCGTCTGTCCGCTCGCCAGACCCTTCAACTCCTGCGTGAGCATGCGATTGAGAAAGTCGATGCGGTCCTTGCCCGTGACCACAAGCGTGCCACGATGCGGCGAATCGAAGAGCCCGACGCCGCGACGAATGGCGGCGTACTCGGCTTCGACTTGGCCGTAGCTGGCGACGATTTCGCAAGCTGGTGCGGCATCCGCGCCCCCGGCTTCGATGGCCACGCCCCAGGGCAGCGTGTCCAGCTCGATGATCTCGCGTCGACCCGTCGCCGCGCCGGGACGGCCCCCGCCCATCGCACCGGCGACTTCCGTCACGCCGGCAAGCGACTGCACGTACGCATGGTGTTGCGGCATCAATGGCGAAACGGCGGTCATAGGGCGGAGTGCATCTTTGCTCTGTTCGACGGTCACGAGATCGTAGCCCGCCGTCAACAGCCGCACCGTCACCCGCCAAGCCGATCGCGCAGACCGCTGAGCGACGCGCGAAGGCTGCGCAGCACGCCGCGCCGGGAGATGAACACGTGCGCGGTGTGTCGAGGCCTGGCGCCGAGCTGATGCTTGTATGGCTCATCGCCGCGAAGGAAATCCACCGCACTGAAGCCACGCTCGATCGCGTTGCGGATGCACATCGCATCCATGACGCGACCGGGCGAAAGCTCAGCGAACTTCTCGTCAAAGC
>CAZCGB010000176.1:0-6089 GCA_964498045.1 uncultured Isosphaeraceae bacterium | reverse complement strand
CCCGACTCGGGCCAGGGGAACTTGGCGCCGCCGGGCGGAAGGCCGTCGGGGGATTGCGCGACGGTCGTCGCGTTGGCACTCGCGTAGATGATCACCGCCGCTCGGCCGATTGAGCGCATCATGTCGACGCCTCCAGATTCCCCGGCGATTGGACAAGGCTGATGGAGATCGCCGGCTGCGGCGAAACCTGCTGCTCAACCTGCTCATCAACCACCTTGACTTCAGCGACGCGCGCGAGCGGCAGAATTCGCGGCAGAAGGCAGAACAACGCGCCCGCCACCATCACCATCCCGCCCAGCCAAATCCACAACACCAGCGGATTCACCCGCACCTGCAGCACGGCGATGGTCCCTTTCTGTTCCCAGCCCGCGAGCGTCACATACAGATCTTCGCGCCAACTTGATCGGATGGCGACCTCGGTGTTGGGCTGTTCCGACCAGAGGTCGAAGAACCGAACCTGCGGACGCAGAGTCTGGGTCGAACCACTCCCGTTGGACATTTCCATCGTCGCCTGCACAGCGCTGTAATTCGAGCCACGCACATCCTCGAGAGCGACGAATCGCATGGAGTATCCGTCAACCGCGAACGATTCCCCTGGTCGGACTCGATGGGTGGACTCACGATGGAACAGGCTTGATCCGGCGACGCCGACGACGATCATCATGACGCCAAGGTGGGAAAGCTGCCCGCCATAGCGACGGTGGTCCTTGTCAATCACGCGCAGAGCGCATGTGAGTGCATTCTCGCCTGTGCTGCGCTGCCGGGAAGAGAAGACGCGAATGAAATCCATCAGCACGGTGGCCGTCCCGAGCGTGACGATCGCGACGCACAGCAGCGCCCAGAAACTGTGCGTCAGAAGCAGGAACACCGCACCGGTGACGACAATCACAGCCACGGCAGGCAACCGAAGGTTGAAGGCGATCTTCCGTGCCGCCTGCACGCCGAACGCGAGCGCTGGACCGAAAGCCATCAGACCGACCAGCAGAATGGCCATCGGAGCGACCACGCGGTTGTAGAAGTCCGCCTTGACGGTGACCCCGCCCTGCTCGGTGAAGATTCCGCTCAGCAGTGGGAAGATGGTGCCGACCAGCGTCACCATCATCATGATGACCAGCAGCACGTTGCCCGCGAGGAATGCGCCTTCGCGGCTGACCAATCCCTCCAGCGCGCGGTCCGGCTTGAGTGAATCACGGCGCCATGCGATCAGGCTGACGCCGACCGCCGCACAACAGCCGAGGAAGACGAGGAAGAAAGTTCCGATCAGCGATTCGGCGAACGCGTGAACGGACTCGATCACGCCGCTGCGCGTGAGATAGGTTCCGAAGATGCACAGCAGGAACGTCACGAAAATGAGGCTCGCGTTCCACATGCGGAACATGCCGCGATGCTGCTGCACGACAATCGAATGCAGCAGTGCGGTGCTGGTCAGCCACGGAAGCAGCGATGCGTTTTCGACCGGGTCCCAGGCCCAGTATCCGCCCCAGCCGAGTTCGATGTACGCCCACCAGGCGCCCATGAGGATGCCTGCGCCGAGGAACATCCACGCGAACAGCACCCATCGTCGGATCAGCCCCAGCCAACGATCGCGGCCGCCGCTTGAGCGTGCCCGCGAATCGGCGCTGTCGTTGTTTTGGCCGGCAGCCAGCACGCCAAGAAGCATCGCAAAAGGAATGGCGCAACCGGCGTAGCCTGTGAAGAGGAGCGGCGGATGAATGATCATCGCCAGGTCCTGAAGTTGCGGATTGAGGCCGCGGCCGTCTGCCGGCGCTCCGCCGGGCAGCAACTCGAACGGATTCGCGGCGAACAGAATCAGCGCAGCGAAGAACGCGCCGAAGAACGCAAGCGCACTGTGCGCGAAAGCGATTTCACGCGATGACTCTCGTCTCCATCCGATCACGGCGAACACCGACAACAATGACAACAGCCACGCCCAAAGCAGGAGACTGCCCTCCTGGCCGGCCCAGAATGCCGCGAACTTGAAACCGGCTGGAAGCGAGCGTTCGGTGTAGCTCGCGACATACGCGAATCTGAAGTCGCTGCTTTCCAGCGCAACCAGGAGCATCGCCGCCGCAATCGTCAGGAACAGCCACAAGGCGACAACGAGCACCCGCGCCACGCGCAGGCCAGCGACCAGATTGACGCGCGCAGCCGCCACACCCGACAACAACGCCCCGGCCGCCACAAGCACTGCCGCGGCAAGGCTCAGGTTGCCAACCAACTCGGTCATTGAGATGCCTCCACCCCTTGCGCCCTGTGCGGATCAGCATGCGGGGCCTGGCCATCGGCGGATTCGTACTTGCTGGCGCATTTGGTCATGAGCGTGTCGGCGTGAAAGACGCCTGCGTCATCAGGCTTGCCTTCAACCACGACATCGCGACCGACATCAAACATCTCCGGAATCACGCCCGCATATTGCACACGAATGGAGCGCCTGGCACCCTGCAGGTCAAAGGTCGCCGCGAGCATCGCACGGTCAGCGTTGAAATCGTGTTCAGAGACCTTGCCGTGCAGCCGCACGCGCTGACCCGCGTATTGCGCGCTGGCATCGGCATATTGATCGACAGGCAGGAAATACACCCAGCCTTCGCGAACGCCGGCAATCGCCAAGAATGTAACGGCGGCGGCGACAACGGTTCCAGCCACAAGCAGCTTGATTCGAGTGTGCGTCATTGTTCGCTCCAGACGAGGGGCTTCACCCAGTCCTAGAGCAAGAGCATTGCCAATCTGTGATTGAAGAGGGATTCGGCGGCAAAACGCAGAAAATAAACTCTGGAATCGGCTTCCGGACAACTGGTGCGATGGTCAGGCATTCTGAAACACCGAGCCTGAGTCTCAACAGTGAGAATCGAGCCCAACCTCCTGATCTTGTGAGCGGGAAGGAACCCGTTGCGTCACAACCACATGCGATCATCCGAACGTCCAGCCCGGGATTCAGGGTGGATTACCCGAATGTCGCGTGGCAGCATCAGGAACGGCCCTTCAATGCCTGCCGCGCGAGCCTGGGAAGACGCAGAAGGGTCGTTTATCAACCTTGGACCCATGAGAATCGACGCACGCCCCAAACTGGCACGGCGATTGTTTCTCTTCCTGTCAGAGCGGGAGTTCGAACGACGAGTTTCGGGTCCCGACATTCAAGTTGAAAGGAGCTCGCTCAATGGCACGCAACACCAAATTTCTCGCAGGCGTCGCCGCGGCAACCGTTGGACTCATGGCGGCTACCAGCAACGCACAGATCGCCGGCAGCGGACACGACTTCTCATCCATGGCCTGGTCAGGCGGGCAGATCTGCAAGCCCTGCCACACACCGCACAACGCAATGGCAGGCATGCCGCGGTTGTGGAACCATGAGTTGACGACCGCCACCTATCAGATGCATGAAGGATCAAGCGGCACCGGGACCGGCACGGCCGTGGTCGATTTCGACTATCGCAGCCGCATGTGCCTGTCATGCCACGACGGAACGGTCGCCCTCGACAGCTTCGGCGGACAAACCGGAACATCATTCATGCCAGGTGAGGCGAATCTGGGCACCAACCTGACTGACGATCATCCCGTCGGCGCAGATGCGCAGTATCCACCCAACCCGATTCCAACCTGGTGGAACGGCGCGTTCAAGAACGCGAGCCTGCTGCCCAGCGCCATCAGGCTGGTCGACTGGACCAACCCGAATGGAACGGTAATGAAGGTCGTCGGCTGCACCTCATGCCACAATGTGCATCGCCGCGGCGGATATGACTACATGCTCACCATGAGCAACGCCGGCAGCGCGCTCTGCCTCGGTTGCCATATCAAGTGATGAACTCCGGCTCTGCATGGCGATTCCATCTACATCGGCCATGCAACTTCAGCCGGGGCCCGATCGGGCCGGACGCTTCGATGCGAACTCCCGCCGAATGCGTCCGGCCCGCTTGTTGGTACTGCAAGTTCAAGATTGAGCTTCAGTTCAGGAGCGCAAGAGATGAACCACCAATCGGTTGATGAGCGAAAGAATCGCCTCTCCGGGCATCGCCGGCTGGCCCTGCTGCGGTGCACATTCACGGGGTTGTTCGCGTGCCTCCTGGTCAGTTGCGCAAGTGCCCCAAAGCCGGCCGCTCCGACCTCTCGTCTGTACGCGTTCTGGCCGCAGCCGCCCGTTGAGCCACATGTGCAGTACATACGCTCCTTCGTCTACAGCACGGACATCAGCCAGGAGAAGCAGACCGGGATCGACAAGCTGGTCTTTGGCGCCGAGGAGGACAGCGCCGTCGAGATCAACAAGCCTTACGGCATCGAGATGCGAGATGGCAAGATATACGTCTGCGACATCCGCAATATCGGGCTCACTATTCTCGACCTCAACAAGAAGGAAACTCGACTGGTCGGCACCTCCGGCCTGAACAAATTGCAGAATCCGGTGGATGTCGCCGTGACTTCCGACGGGATGATCTACGTGGCCGACAAGCTGCGCGGAATTGTCGTGTACGACCAGAATGAGCGCTACGTCACGACATACGGGCACGAGAAGTTTCAGCCGATCGGCGTAGCCGCGACCGGTGAACGTCTTTACGTCTGCAATATGGCTGCTCAGAACGTGGAGGTCATGAACCGCGAAAGCGGCGCCGTGCTGTCAACCATCGGCACGGTGGGCGATTTGGACGGCCAGTTCCGGCTTCCGCTGGGGATCGATGTCGATCCCGACGGCAATATCCACGTCGTTGATGTCA
This sequence comes from uncultured Isosphaeraceae bacterium, assembly GCA_964498045.1. GTDB lineage: Bacteria > Planctomycetota > Phycisphaerae > Phycisphaerales > SM1A02 > DATKJG01. The sequence continues at coordinate 1,386 of CAZCGB010000176.1, read as the reverse complement.
TGCGCTGCCGCCTGCAGAAATTCAGTCCTGACGGCAAGCTGCTGGCCGCTGTCGGAGAGATGACCGACACCTCCGGCAACTTCGTGCGACCAAAGCATGTCGCCATTGATCGCGAAGGCCAGGTGTACGTGGTTGACGCGGCGTTCCAGAACGTGCAGGTGTTCGACAAGAATTATCGCCTGCTCGCTTCGTTCGGAGCCGGCGGATCGTTCCCTGGCTCCATGAGTCTGCCTGCCGGGGTCTGCGTTTGCGAGGACGGGATTGGATATTTCTCGGGCGACGTTCATCCATGGTTTGAGCCGCAGCGTTTGGTCCTGGTGACAAATCAGTTTGGCCCCAACAAAGTCGCGGCGTATGCGGTTGGGCAGGTGCGCGCCGGACACACCGCGCAGGAATTGGCGTCTGCGCAGGCTCCGGTGAACACAGGCAATCAAACGACGACCCAGCCCAATTCGCTTTCCGGTCTGGATGCCCTGGGAGAACCGACCACCCAGCCGAGCGCCACCAAACCCGCAGGCCCGACGACCCGTCCATAGCCAAAGGAGTCAGAGCCATTGCGTCTGCGCCCAGAACCAGGAGTTCTTGTCCCGCGCGTCGCCGGCGCCGGCGGGCGGCTCCGGCGTTCCTGATCGCGCTGGCGCTCACGTGGCTCGGCTGCAGCATTGAGAAGAACTACAAGCTGCTGAGTTTCTTCTTTGACGGCGTGCCGGATCCCAGGCTGGTCGCAAGCGGGGCCGACGCCGTGCGCATCGCACGAGAGACCGGTGGCGTGTACTACACGCACACGCCCTACGCGCAGGACCAATGCGGCGAATGCCACGCCGATCTCTCCGGCGAATCCATCACGAACGTGAACTCGCGGGTCTGTCTCAAGTGCCACGCAAGCGTCGTGGATGAGTACCCCATGATGCACGGCCCGGTGGCGGCCAGCGCATGCCTGTTCTGCCATGCTCCGCATGAATCGACGATCAAGCCGCTGATTCGTGTTGCCGGCCCGCAGCTGTGCACGCAATGCCACGGGCCGAGCTTCATCGGCACGCCGAAGTCCTCGGTGCATGCGGACATGGCGCGAGACTGCCGCGACTGCCACAACGGGCACGGCGGGACGGCTCGCTACTTCCTTCACGATGTCCGGGCGCCGGCCGCGTCACCGCCGACTGCAGCGCCAGATTCTCCGGGATGAACCGGCATGACGACGCGACGTTTCAGTCCATGCCGCCGTTCGCCGACGATCGTCCTCGTCGCATGCCTGACGGCGGCGGCGTCGGCGCAGGACGAAGGGCCGATCGTTGTCGGCGTGAAAAAGGACTGGGGCGGCATCAAGTTCGAGAACGTCGACTTCTCGATGGATTTCACCGCACAGGTGCAACGCGATCGCCTCGCCCC
>CAZCGB010000175.1:0-6106 GCA_964498045.1 uncultured Isosphaeraceae bacterium | reverse complement strand
GGTAGCTAAGTGCGGCAGGGATAACCGCTGAAAGCATCTAAGCGGGAAGCCCCCCCCAAGACCAGTATTGCATGTCGCAAGACGAGAGACCCCGGGTAGACCACCCGGTTGATAGGCCGGACGTGTCAGGACAGAAATGTCTTCAGCGAACCGGTCCTAACGGTCAATGTTTGGTCGTGCCGACCGGGTTCCGACGAATCCATCAACTTCGGTGATGAAATTCCGACGAATCCGGCGCACCAAGCCAGCGACGTTCGAGTTCAAGTTCGCAGTTCGTTCTCGCTTTCTCGCGCATCGCGACTCTCAATCATGACACTCACCCGTCCGCGTCGGAAACGTCGCGGACGGATTTGTCGGTGAACATAAGCACAGGGAGACACCTGATCCCTTCCCGAACTCAGAAGTTAAGCCTGTGCTGCCGATGATACTGCTCCGCGGGAAAGTAGGTCATCGCCGACTTTACGAGCCCGCCCGGGTAAACCCGGGCGGGCTCTTTCTTTTTTGCTTCGAATCCCCGAACCAGCTCGGCCTGCATTCGGCGCCATCGAATCGATTCACCGCCATTCGCTACGATGGATCGCCGTGCGCCGCTCACTGCTGCGAATCATCACCGCCATCCAGCTCACGCGCCTCACGATGGCCTTCGGCGCCGTCGCTGACGTGTGGTTCGTGATCCTGCTCACCAAATACCACGACTCGCACTCCATGTATTCGTACCTTCCGGTACACGACATGAACCTCACTGCGGCCTTGCTCGCCGGCGCGGCTGTGGGCATCGGGCTCTTCGCCTACGGGGCCTCGCTCAATGACGTGCTCGATGTCCGTCACGACGCCGCATTCAGCCCCGAACGACCGATTCCCGCCGGCCGCATCCGGTTCGGCCAAGCCATCGTCGTCACCGTCGGCTCGCTCATCGTCGCGATGCTCGGCAGCATGGCCATGGGCAAGGAGGCAGGCTTTGTCGCCGTCATCACCGCCGCCATCATCCTGTTCTACAACGCCACGGGAAAGTACATCCCCGCGGTGGGGCTTGCGACCGTTGGCGTCATCCACGCCGCGCACATGCTGGTTCCGAATTACCAGCTTGAGTTCATCCTCCCGGTGTGGCTTGTGATGACCCATTCGATCCTGATCGCCGCGATCGTGCACCGCCTGGAAGACAAGCGCCCAGTGCTGACGCCTCGCTCAATCGGCGTTACCTTCGCCGGCTGGGCCGCGCTGAGCGCGCTGCTCCTTTGGGCGGGCGGGCGTCATGGCGAAGGACTCTGGCCCAACAGCAGCGCGGCCCTCGCGGTGATGTACCCGATCATGGCGGCGGTTGGGTTCTTCTTCATCGCATGGTGGAAGGCGACGGGAGTGCGCGGCAAGGCCGCGGCTGAAAAGCTCAAGCGGTACAGCGCCATGTGGGAGGGGGTCTACGGGGCCGCATGGCTGCTCGCGCTGAACATGCCCGTTCAGGCGATCTGGCTGGCCCTCTTCGCTCTGGCAGGCTTCACCGCAATGACATTGATCAAGGAAGTGACAGGCATGTCCGATCGGCCGGTCGCGTACCGGTAGCTCGCTTCACGCGTTCGCGGAAGTCGTTGCCGTCAAGCATTCGATGATGCCCACGCGCGCGCCTGCCAGGAACGTGCTCAGACGCATGCGCAAGAGTATCAGCGCGCCAAAAAAGAAAAACAGCGGGCTGCGTGAGTGACCTCTCCTCCAGGGTCACGCCAGCAGCACCGCTGAGCCAAACAGACTACCGCGCGATCGGCGAAGTGCAAATCCAACACCAGGGTTTTCAGAAACTTGCAGCGATCTTGATGTGAAAATGGGTAATTCCACCGTCCCAATTTCGCGATCTTTGGCGATTGTGCAGGGGTGTCCGGGAACCATGTTGCCTGAACGCAACATCGCGCTTCAGCTGCAACAAGTGGTCGTCGATGAGTCGAAGGCCATGGCACGATCACCACGAAAATCCAGTACGCCATCAGCGTCAGTCGCGAAGTCTGCAGGAGCCCTCCCGCCGACGGCTCAAACGCTCGCGCCCGGTGTATCACTGCGCCAGCTGGCGCATGAGCTCAACTCGCTGCTTGACGGCTCAATGCGTTGCGTCGGATTGGCGAGAACATCGTTGCAATCACAACCGCCGGCAAGCCAGAGCACCATAGATGACGGCCTCGGAAAGGCGCACGCCGCCATGAGGCACATGGCTTCGCTGCTTGAGCGCGCCATGAAACAGCCATCCGCCACTGCACCGGCGGCCGCTGTGGCGATGTTCGATGCCCAACAGACGCTTCAGGAACTCTTCGCCGAGTTGGCAGCATTGCAGCAGCCGCATGCTCAAGCTGCGGGGGCCGTAATTTCATTTGATTTGCCGCAGGATTGCCTGGTACTTCGCGCTGGTCCGCTTGGCCCGGTACTGATGAACGGCCTGCGAAACGCAATCGAAGCTTGCGCCGTTCTGTCAACACCTCATCTCTCACCTGCAAACGCGAACGGCAGGCGCATCGCGCTGATGGTGCGGCGAGGAGACGACACCCTGGACATGGTCATCTCCGGCCCGGCCGCGATCAAACCTTCCGGCCAGCGTTTGGGGCTTGCGCTCTCCGAGCAGATTGTGCGTGAACTTGGCGGCGAACTTGCCTTGATGACCGAACACTCTGAGACCATCCTGCGCGTGTGCGTGCCCCTCAAGAGCCTCTCCAATCATGCGCGATCGAACTGATCAGGATTTCACTTCGCCGGCGCACCTCGCAGGCGATGCCGTCGACTCTGCGCCCAACGTGCTTGTGGTTGATGACGACGAGCTCGTCTCGACGTCGATCGCGGAGTACCTCGCCACTCTTGGTTATCACACCGCTTGGGCTTGCAGCGGGGAGCAGGCACTCGATCGCATTGCGGACCGCAAACCGAATGACGCGTTCGCGGTCATGATCTCTGACGTTTCGATGCCCGGCATTGGCGGGCTTGAGCTTGTCCGCCGTGTCAAGGAGAAGCACTCCGCAATTGTGCCCATCGTCATCACAGGCTACGGCACGATCGAAGCGGCTGTGCGAGCGGTCCGACTGGGCGCGATCGACTACCTCACGAAGCCGCTGGTCGATGATGAACTGCGCATCGCGGTGGAAAAGGCCGTGCGCCAGCATGCCCTTCTCGCCGAGAATGCGAATCTCCGTCAGCAACTCGATCATCGCTACGCGATCGACAACATCATCGGCGACGATCCGCGGATGCGCCGGCTGTACGACACCATCGGCGCGGTCGCATCCAGCAAAGTCACGGTGCTGATGGCTGGTGAATCGGGCACCGGCAAGAGCCTGATCGCACGCGCAATTCACCGTAATTCGCCGCGCAAGGACAAGCCATTCATCGAGATCTCCTGCGGCTCGATTCCCGAAATGCTGCTGGAGTCGGAGCTCTTCGGTCACATCAAAGGCTCGTTCACCGGCGCTCATGCCGACAAGCCCGGCCGCTTTCTCGCGGCCCATGGTGGCACTCTTTTCCTTGACGAGATCAACAGCGCTTCGCCTGCGATGCAGTTGAAGCTTCTCCGTGTGATTCAGGAACGCACCTTCGAGCCGGTTGGTTCGAACTCGCCGATTGAGGTGGATGTGCGCGTGATCCTCGCGAGCAATCAACCCCTCGAGGAGCTCGTCGCGCGTGGCGAGTTTCGTCAGGACCTGTACTACCGCATCAACGTCGTGATGATCCAGCTGCCGCCGCTGCGCGACCGCCTGAGCGACATCCCCGTGCTCGCGGGACATTTTCTGCGGGAGAAGGCCAGGGAACTCGCACGGACGATCAACGGGTTCACTCCTGAAGCGATGCTGGCCCTGCAGGCGTATCGCTATCCCGGCAACGTGCGCGAATTGGAGAACATCATTGAGCGGGCAGTCGTGCTCACCCGCAACAACCGCATCGGCTTCGATGACCTGCCCCCGCAGGTGACCGCAGGCACTTCATCCTTCGCCCCCGGTTCTGCCGCCCGATCTGCCCCCCAAATGCCCGAAGGATCACACGCCGACGAAACGGCCACGATGTACACCGGCCTCGCCCTCGCCAAGGCTTTGGAAGAGCCGGAGAAGCGGATTATCCTCGCCGCGCTCAAGGCGAACGCATGGAATCGACAGAAGACCGCCGAGGCGCTCGACATCAACCGGACCACGCTCTATAAGAAAATCAAGCATTACGAGCTGGAGCAACACGCGCGAAGCGCGTGAGATGCGACAAGAAACAATTTCATTCCGCCTTCGCCAGCGTCGCCTGTTCCTTGGGCTCGATGTCCGATGAAACGCCCAGGTATTCCAGCGTCTGATCCACGACATCCCGAACGACAGGGCCGGCGATCGCGCCTCCGAGATGGCCTCGACGAGGATCAGGGTCATCAATCACGCAAAGCACGACGATGCGCGGATGCTCATACGGAGCCCCGGCGATGAAGCTCGAAGTGTATCGATCCTGGTGATAGCCCTTGCGATCCTGCCGCGGCAACTGGGCGGTGCCCGACTTGCTGAACATGCTGTATTTCTCGCTCTGCGCGGCCCGGCCGGTTCCTTCCAGCATCACGCCTTTCATCGCCTCGCGCGTGGTCGCGACGATCTCGGGTTTGAGCACGCGCCTGAGCATCTTCGGCGGCTGGCCTTCCTCCACCAGTCGTCGCTCCTCGTAAGAGTCCAACGCGGTGATCCGAAGGTTCGGGATCGTGCCGTCATTGCGCGCGAACACGCTGAACGCCCGAACCATCTGCAGCGGCGTCACGGCGATCTCATGGCCGAAACTCACCGAAGTCTGCGTGTACTTGCTCCACTTCCTTGAGGAGGTCACGATTCCCGACGTTTCGCCCTTCAGGCCGCAGCTCGTTCTCGATCCGAATCCAAAACGCTGGATGGCGTTCTGCATTTCGCGCCAACTCAGGCGCTCGGCAATCATGGCCATGCCGCTGTTCATCGACTTCACCAGCACCTTGCGCCACGACGATGGGCCGTAGTAATGCGAGTCGCGCACGAGCCGGCCGTAGGGTGTGCGCCAGCCGGTGGAGTCGGGCGTGGGAAGGATCTCATCTGGCGTAGCTTTGCCGAGTTCCGTCGCAACGGCCCAGACGAACGGCTTGAACGTCGATCCCGGTTCGTACGGATCGCTCACGCATCGATTGCGGCCGAGCGCGGGGTGCACCTTGCGATTCGGATCGGAGATCTGCTCGGTGTAGCCTGGCCGCTCATTGATGAAGTCGGTCATGGCGAGGATTTCACCGGTCTGCGAGTCGGCGACGACCATGCGCGCGCCGCCCGCGTTGAACTCATCGATCGCCTGCCGCAGGCGCTTCTCCGCGAATTCCTGAATCACCATGTCGATGCTCAGGCGAATGTCGGTTCCATCGCGACCTGGCGAGTAGTCGTCGGGATCGATCCAGAGCGCGCGTCGGCCGACGTCGCGAAGGTACGTCAGCCGTCCCATGGACGGAAGCATTTGGTTGTTAAAGATCAGTTCGAACCCGCCCTGGCCGGTGTGTTCGAAGCCGACCTTGCCGACGGCGGCAGCGGCCATGTCGCCGTGCGGATAATGACGCACGAGACGTGGCTCGAGGCCGACGCCTTTGAGCGGCGTGCGGCGGATCGCCTCGACCTGCGCATCATTCAGCAGATCGTTGACAACGACGTAGCGGCTGTCGGGTTTCTCGGCAATCCGCCGATCGATCGCAACAGGATCAAGGCCTGCCACGTGTTTGAGATCCATGGCGATGGTCTCAAGGTCAGGCACTGTGCGCGGATCAATGAACAGCTTGAAGCCGACCGTGCTGGTGGCAATGACGCGGCCGCAGCGATCCAGCAGGTCGCCGCGACGGGTCATTTCGGCTCGACTGGAGACCGTCGAGCCAACCGCTGGCGACAGGCGGGCGTCAGGGGCGATTTTCAATTGCACAACACGCCCCAACAGACCGACCATGCACACGACCACGGACATCAGCAGGAACTTTCCCCATTGCTCAACGCGCGCGGCCTGATGCATGCGAACTTCACTGATTTGCGTCGGGTGATTGTTCATGGGCAGCAATGACGAGAGCTGATCCAACGTGCGATTTCAGGTGCTGACGCCGCGGATGCGCCGTTGCTACGGCTGGTCT
>CAZCGB010000174.1:0-6118 GCA_964498045.1 uncultured Isosphaeraceae bacterium | reverse complement strand
CAGTCGACGCCGGGCCGACCGTGGCGACGATCTTCGTCAGCGGCGGGCGTGCCGGATTCGCCTGCACATCAACGTCGCTCGATGCTGGCGTTGTTTGAGTGGTCATTTGGAAAGCGACACCACGGCCTTGTACTGAGTCTGAAATGCCTGTCCCATGGTTCTGCGCAATGCATCCATGGGCGTCGACTGCGCGTCCCAAAGGCGATCCTTGCCCCAGCCGCCCTTGATCCAGCCGTTGCGCACTTCGGCAAGCGTGTCCTCATTGCTGAGCTGCAGCGGGTCACCGTTGGGGCGAGGAATGGCTGGAAGCGCATCGAACGCGATGAGCATGTTCCTGAGTTGGGGATCATCGACATCTTCCGCAGAGACAATGCCGCGAGCGTCCCTTGGATAAGCAGGATGATCGACGATTGCGTTCCAAGCCTCTCGCAGATGCTGATGATTGTCGATGGCCATTGCGGCATACATCGGCGCAATCAGATCCCGGAAATTCGGATTGGGATACCTCACAGGCGTGGCGATGGCATACGTGTCCACCTGATCGATCATGCGGCTCTTGTATTTCTCGTACATCGATCGCTTCACGGGCAGGCGACGCAACTCATAGCGGGTCGGCCCCATCGCGCTGGAATCGACGCCATTCGAATCCTTCGCTTCAAACTGCCAAAGCGCCTGCCCTTCATCGCTGAGGCAGAACTCGATGAAGCGTTTGGCGATCTCCGGATGCGGCGCGCCTCGCAGCATCGAGATCGGATCGGCGTCAATCGTGCTTCCGCCCGGTGGATCGACGTATCCCAGCCGATGTTCGTCGCCCGCCTTCTTCAACGCTTGCGACTGGAAGCGGCCGTAGAAATCGATGCAGACCGCCTCGGCAGCATCACCTAAGGCCACATCCAGCGGAGGCTTGAGCGATGACCCGCTGAAATACCGTGAGTTCGCCGCCATCCGCCGCAGAATCTGCCAGCCGCGTATCCACCCTTCACGCTTCAGGATCGCCTCGAACGCGGTTGTGACCGAACCCGACTGATTGGGATTGACAAGTGCGACCCAGCCGCGCAGCCGGGGATCGCACATGTCGGCCCAGGCATTGGGCTCGGGAACGCCGATCGACTCGAGGGCATCGCGGTTGTACACGATGCCGAAGCCCGACAACGCAAGGCCGAACCAGTACTTGTCCGTATCATAAATCGGATCGTCGCCGACCTTGTTTTCGCCGTACGTCACGCGCAGCCAGTCATCGGTGAAGTCGACTGGTTGACTCACGGGTTCATCGGTCTCAGCGCCGTCTGGGTGCTGAATGCGAACGCCCTTCTTCAGCCGAGCATGCTCAAACGTGCCACCTCCGAAGACCAGGTCGGCATCTCCGCCGGGTTTGCGTCCTGCCTCGAGCGCAGCGGTGTATTGCGACTCCAGCATCTTTCGGATCTCGCTTGTTCCGCCGGGCACGTTGTAGATGACATTCACGCCCTGATCGAAGTTCCGCCGATGCCAGCGATCGAAGGCTCGAGCAAACTCGTAACGAATCTGCTCATTGTGCGGCGTGATGATGATGAGCGTCAGTCTGTCGCGCGCATCGACGCTTGCATCCGTTGGCAAAGTCGGCCTGAAGAGCAACGGCACGCCAAGCAGCAACGCGAAACAAAGAGCAATGGCGATTCGAGGGAAGGGCATTGGGAATGGCAGAAGCATACCCGGATCAGCCACCGGCTCTGCCAGGATGATTGCCGGTTGCTCGATGATCTTGGAGATCGAGTGCGCCGCTCCGCGCATCCAGCCATCCCACCACAGCCACCATCAGCACCAGCATCAGCACGCCGACCATCGGCAGACACCGCAGTGGGTCCTCCCATCCATTGACGCGGATCTTCAGGCTTTCGGCAATCAGGAACACCGCACACAACGCGACATACGCGATGATGCCCCAGATCGGCTGGCGTGAGCCAGCTGGCACTGCTCCTGGCGCACTCCACCTGCAGATGCGAGCCGCCAGCCACGCTGCGGGAATGATCAGGATCACCAGATGCGCCTTCTGCGAGCGAGGCGACAGCAGGATGATGAATCCGCAGAGCATCGCAAGGTCCCATGTCCAGTCCGGCGCGAAGCTGCCATCCCGCGACCTCAGAATCCAACGCCTGCCGAGCAGAAAAGTCGCGCCTGCCGCCAAGCCGAAACCCAGCCAGAAACGCGTTGCCGGTGCGCGGTACTTTGGTTCGAACAACCGTTCGCCCGCATAACCGCTGATGGGCACTGGCAGGATGTCAGGTGCATCGGCAGGGGTCGTCATCGCGTCGCCATTCTGCAGACGCACGAATTGGAAGAGCTCCGTTGGCGTAGTTTGTTCGTGTGGTGCGGCCCAGTCGAAGGTGAAGCGTGCGGCGACGTCGCGATATTGCGTCGACATTCTTGCGAATCCGTTTCCGCCGAACCAGAAGATCGGAAGCGCGAACAACAGCAGCAGCGCAAGGACGATTGTGACACAAAGCCCTTTCCACTGGCGATTGAGCAAAGGCACTGCCAGCAGAAGTGCGGGCGTCAGTTTCATGGCGATGGCGTACGCAAGTAGCAGTGATCCGATCCACCATAGTCGCATCGGTCGCATGATCATCCAGATACCCCCAACTGCTGCGGCCGCGAGAAGAAGGTTGATCTGTCCGTTGCCGACGTCGCTTGTCACCACACGGTGCAGCATGATCAACGGCCCGATCGTGCACACCAGCGCGGCAGCGGCATCGATCGGCCGCCTTCCGCTGAACCACACGCCGCCAAACCACAACAACGCAAGGCACGCCACCTTCACAATCGAGAACACCACGCCGGCGAGATCGTGCGGCAGCCACGACAACGGTATCAGCAACACTGACGCCGAAATCGGGTAGAGAAACGGGCCGCGCTGCTGGTGAGGCGTGGTGAGCTCGTAGATGTTGGCGTTGCGTGCCGACGCCACACCGCCGATGAAGTGATACACCTCGAAGTCATCGAAACTCAGGATGTCTGTGATGCTTGCGTACAGCGCCCAGCCGAGATACGCGGCGAGGACGAACAACAGGATGCTGATGATCAATCGCTTTGGCGATGACGAAACCGACATGGTGAGGATCAATCAGCGAATGTCACCTGCCTCGTCAACGCAAAGTGCGACAGGCTGTTCTGTCCTTCACTCCGCCCGCTCGGCACGGCGTTCATGTTTGGGTTTGACCACGTTCCACGCCAGGCCGGTGCGCTCCATCACCCAGATCACGCCGTAGACGAGGTCGATCTCCCACCATCGGCGCTTGTTATTCGCACTGGCCGGGTCTTCATGGTGGTTGTTGTGCCAGCCTTCACCGCTCGTGAGGATGGCGACAAACCAGTTGTTGCGGCTCTCCTCATCCGTCTCGTAGTTGCGGTAGCCGAACATGTGCGTGAGCGAGTTCACCGACCAGGTGATGTGCCACACCAGCACGGTGCGCACGAACACGCCCCAGACGAGCACGCTCAAACCGAATTGCAGACCTGCGGCAAGTCCCCAGATGGGCCAGCCGATCGCAAACCCGACGACGAAATACGCGATGGCGTGGCCGAGGTACACCCACATGGGGACCATGCGGCGTTCCAGGTTCAGATAGAACGGCTGCCGCAACAGGTCGCGCACGTAGCGTTCATAGTTGCTGAGCTTGTGCAGGCCGTGCTTGTCCACCAGCAGCCAGCCGACATGGCTCCAGAGGAAGTTCACCAGCGGGCTGTGCGGATCGGGTTCGTCGTCAGCGAACTTGTGATGGATGCGATGGGCGGCGACCCAGCGGCCGGGCGCGTCCTGCATGCAACACAACGCGATGTACACCAGCACACGTTCGACCCAGACCGGGCACTGGAAACTTCGATGTGAAAGCAAGCGGTGATAGCAGAGGTTGATGCCGAGCCCGCCGTACACATACACGCCGGCGATGGCAAGAACCACTCCCGTCCAAGTGAACAGCCACGGCACGAACGCCAGCAATGCGAGGGCATGCAGCACGATCACCGTGCCCGCATACAGCCAGACAATCTGCCCGCGGCCGGGCATCACCGTCGGGCCGATGCGCATCTGTTCTTCGATCGCCGGGTCATTGGCGACGGCGACCGACGCGGCGAGAGGAGGCGATGGCGGTGTGGCGAAGGCGGTCACGCTGGGAGTGTAGACGAACGATGCAGATTCTGCGGCCGATTGCTCGACAATCGAAACTTGAAATGTTTCGTCGAAACGGGGCGGAATTCGGGATGGGACGAACGACGATCACGGACTCAGGGATTCTCGCGCCGCCAGCCGCATTCGGGGCAGCCGTCATTGATCTCGCCGCGCAAGTCGTAGCGACAGGCAGGGCACAGCCCCTTCCGCAGCGCGATGATCTCGCCACGCGCACGCCGGCGATCAAGTACCCAGCCGAACGACAGCATCGTCGCAAGTGCCAGCAGTGCGCTCACTGAATTGTGCACGTAACCGCCCCAGACGATGCGTTGCGCCGGCGGCTCGCTGTTTCGCAACTGCTCGGCGTAGCCCTCGATGGAACTCCATCGTTCGCGCTGAACGATGTCCGCGAATTCATTGCGCACGCGCTGCATCTCATCGGCAGTCAGCGAGCGCGTTCCAGGCGCGATGATCATCGCGGGGTTCCACCGATGCCGGGTGATGGCCCACACCCCGCCCGCGTGAATCGACGGATCGCATGTGACAGTGGCGATCACCGATGACAAGGGCGTGTTCCAGGCTGGCTCGCCGCTGAGCAGTGCCAGTTGATCGCCGTTCTGCACGATCACGGTCTCGCCGCCGTTGTAGTTGTTGTTGCGGCTCGAACCGCATCCGCAGCGAGGATTCCCCATGCTCAGGCGCCGACCGAACGTGGTGGCGCGAGGCAGCGAGCAGGCGTCCATCAGGAACATGATGGACAGTGTGATGGAAATCCAGGGACGTCGAAGCGCAGTCATCGCGCCTCGCGCGATACGAACGAGCAGTGTGCGGAACATGCGGCACCCGATTCGGAAATGAACTCCTCCGCCCATCACTACGCGGCTGGACGCCCCGCAGTTGCGGAATCACGATGAAGTTTGATCATCGCGACGTAGGACCGTTTGGTTAGTTTGATGGCAAGGCGCATCACACCGCCGTCATGTTCTGCTGCAAACAGACCTTGCGGTATTTCTCCGCCAGCGCGACGAATTCCCTGAATCCCGTCATGGTCGAAAATGCTCGTGCGGGGATCACTACTGCTGAATTCGGCCCATTGAACATGAACATGTGTGAATCGTCATGTCGGATGTCCACCACTGCTTTCCAAGGAAAGGTGCTTGAACCGTACTCGCCTGATTGAACAACGCCTGCGTCGGAAATTTCGACGCGATGTCGCGCCGACAATCGCTTCACCTGTTCGGCTGTCGCCGTTCGCAGTCCGCGCCACACGAAGAATCCGATGAGCGCGATCACAATGATGGCCGGGACGACCACTTGAAGGAGTCCGATGAGGGTGCCTTTGATCGCCGCCGAACAGATCCAGAGCGCCAGCAGAATGCCGAAGAAGAGGAGGATCACCCAAGACTGACGCTTGCCGCCTCCAGTCTTTGCGGACACAGCACGCCTCAATGAGGCGACATCCTGCATGCCAAGTTCATATTCGACGGAAAGAGTCATGCACACGGCTTCGGGCTGGTAACACACAAGAGCCGTTCAGGCCTTCGGCCCGGCCGCGCGGACCGCATCACTGATCTTGTACTTGCTGTCGTTGGAGCGGAACAGCTTCGCCAGGGCCTTGGCCTTCTCGTCGTAGGCGGCTTTGTCCTTCCACGTGTTGCGCGGATTCAGCACTTCATCGGGCACGTTCGGCGCGCTGGTCGGCATGTGCAAACCGAAGATCGGATGCGCTTCATACTTCGAGTTGCGCAGGCTGCCGTCGAGAATCGCCGTGACAAATGCGCGCGTGTAGGCCAACTTGAAGCGTGACCCGGTGCCGTAGGGCCCGCCCGTCCAGCCGGTGTTGAGCAGCCAGACGTCGCAGCCGTGCTTGTCGATGCGCTGGGCAAGCATCTCCGCGTACACCATCGGCGGCCGCGGCAGGAACACGCCGCCAAAGCAAGCACTGAAATTCGGCTGCGGCTCGGTCACGCCCGC
>CAZCGB010000173.1:0-6123 GCA_964498045.1 uncultured Isosphaeraceae bacterium | reverse complement strand
CTCGGTGAATATCCCGCAGGAAGCCTTCATGGCGGTGCTGGATCAGGGGGAATAGGTGATTTTGGATTTCCGATATTGGATTTTGGTTTTTGGATTCTGCGCCTGCGATTGCCGATTTTCGATGATCCCCGGGGCCACGCTTGCGGTTTCGCGCTCGCCGATGTGATGGACTGCTACCCCTTCACGGCGTGTCTGTATGAATGTCTTCCTGCGGCAAGTTTCCGCCCACGGCGGCGAGGTCGCCGCCCGCTTCACGAGCCACCCATGAAAACCACCGAACGAATCGTTTTGTACACCGCCCTCTCCGCGCTGGGCGCGATCAACGCCGTGTTCCTGCTGTCCAGCACGGGCCGGGCAGCCATCGCCGAGACCGTGCCCTTCCTCGCTGATGTCCTCGGTCCGGCTGAAGCGGTGAAACTCACCGACGGCGACAAGGAAGTCGAACTTCGCGCCAAGGACGGCCGCCTGTCGTGGTCGCGTCCCGATTCGCCCGCCGGCGACTTCAAGCAGACCTACACCGTCGGCTTCGTCGACATCTCCAAGGCGCTCAATCCGCTGATGGAGCAGCCTTCGTTCAACGACGAGCGCAAGACCCTTGCCGATGAGCTCGACGCCAAGGACAAGGAGTATCGCGAGAAACTTGACGCCTTTGGCGAGGAGCTCAAGGCCGCCGACCGCAACGATCCCGCGGCCCAGGAGAAATTCAAGGAAGCTCAGGCGTTGTACAAGGAGTACACCGACTGGGGCAAGCAGGCCATTGGCCGGCGCAACACGATGGATGTCGCGCAATTGCAGAAGGCGTACAAGGAGCTGGTGTCAGCGGTGGATGTCGTGGCGCAGAAGCTGGGCGTGGACATCGTGCTGCGTTTCATCCCCACCGAGAACGAATTCAAGGCTGTTGACGCTGAGGGCGCGTTGACGGAAATCCGCCTGCGCGCGGCGGTGAAGTACCCGACCGGGCTGGACATCACCTCGGAGGTTCTTGAGGAATTGTCGCTGAAGGACGGCGGCTGAGTCGCGCAAACCTGCGCCGGCGCGATCGGCGCGCGGATCGACAACAAGGCAATGACCAGGCGGCCGTCGAGTCATCGACGGCTGCCTGTGTTTTTCATGACCCGCCAGCGGCGTTCATTGCACATTGACGACAAGATATGTTTTTACATAAACACACACATCTGGATGACGCTTCCGTTTGGTCGATCGAGCCTGTCTCACATCCAAACGGAAACGACATGACAACCGCGCCAGGCCGCGGGAGAATCCCGACATGACCAAGCACATCTCCGACGACGACCCCCTGGTTTGCCCGAAATGCGCCAAGACGATGGAGCCGCACAGCGCGGGCGACGTCGCATTCGAACGCTGTACGGGTTGCGCCGGGCTGTGGATGAACACGACCGTGTTCGAGAAGCTGATGTCCGAAAAATCCATCGCCAAGGCCATCGACACAGGTGATCCGGAAGTCGGCGGCTGGACGGCGGACATCGAAGGCGCGCTGAGCTGCCCTCGCGACGGCTCGCGCCTGATCCGCATGGTCAACCATCGCCAGCCGCAGGTGCACTACGAGAGTTGCAAGACCTGCGGCGGCGTGTTCCTCGACGCCGGCGAGCTGCGAGACATGGCCTCGCATTCCCTGATCGAGCGGCTCCGCGCGATGCTGTTCGGCCGCAAGTGAATGCGTTCGAAGTGAAACAGGCTGGCCAGGATGAAGAGCCCTCTGTACGCGGAGGCCGCTCCCGCCACGGCGCGGCCCGCAGGCCATTCTGTCGGTATTTCGCGAAAACACGTTTTATAAAACGTGTTTTCGCGAAATACCGACATACGCGCACGGAGCCGTGCGAAGTGAAACAGGCCGGCGCGGCTACCATGATCGCCGATGCTGCAGCCCGGCCTTCCTCAGCGCGAATCCCCCTCATCCGCCGACGCGACGAACGCCGCCCATCCGTTCAACGCGCAGCGCACGCCGTTTGATGCACTCGGCGGCGACGCCGCCGCGCGCGCACTCGTCGCGTCGTTCTACGACACGATGGATCGCGATGCCCGCTTCGCGCACATCCGCTCGCTTCACCGGCCGACGCTCGATGACGCGCGTCAAAAGCTCTACGAGTTCCTCAGCGGCTGGCTGGGCGGGCCGGAACTGTACGTGAACAAGTACGGCCACCCGCGCCTGCGCGGCCGTCACATGCCGTTCCCCATCGGCGAGAGCGAGCGCGATCAGTGGCTGGCGTGCATGAAGATCGCGCTGGACGCGAATGCCGTGGCCGGCGACATTCGCGCGTTTCTCGACCAGCGCTTCGCCCACGTCGCGAACTTCATGCGGAACAAATGAATCCGTCGGCCTCTGCGCCGCCCGGGAGGTCGCACGCTTGACCTTGGCGATCCGTCTCATATCCTCTTGCCGGATGCCTGCCATTTCCCGCACAACCCGCTGACGCTTGAGGCCGCTCGTTCGTTGCCGAGCGATGCTGCGCGCCGCGGGCTGAACCTGACATCGTGAACTTTGAGGTGGTTTCACGCGCGATCGAGCGGCCTCGCCGCGCTCGCGCTGGCATCTGTATGGAGCATCCCAGCCATGTCGGCTGAAAACTTTGTTGTTGATGGGCTCGTTGATGTGTTGGACGCAGGTCTGATTGATGAAGCGCTCTTTGAGGTGAAAAGCGGCAAGGAAGCGACGGTGTACTGCTGCCGCTCGCGCCGTGACCTGATTGCGGCGAAGGTGTACCGCGACCTCTCCACCCGCCGATTCCGCAATTCGGCGGTGTATCAGGCCGGGCGCGTGCATCTGGCGCGTGAAGGCCGCGCCAAGCGCGCAGCAGAAAATCGCAGCGCGTTCGGGCAGAAGATGGAGCAGGCGCTGTGGATCGACCACGAATGGCGCATGCTGCATCGATTGTTCGATGCGGGTCTCGACGTGCCCGTGCCGCTGGCGCGCGGCGAACGCGCGATCCTCATGCCTTTTCTCGGCGATGAATCCGCACCAGCGCCGATGCTGCATGCGGTCGAATTCAGCCGCGAAGCCGCAAGCAGCGTCGCGGATCGTCTGCTGTGGAACATCGCGCAGATGCTCGACCTGGATGTCGTGCATGGCGACCTTTCGCCGTTCAACGTGATGTGGCACGAGCGGCGCGCGATGATCATCGACCTGCCGCAGGCGGTCGATCCGCGACTGAATCCCGCGGCTCAGCCGCTGCTGGCGCGCGACATCGCCAACATCTGCGAATGGGCGGCGCGCTTCGGCGTACGACGCGATGCGGCGAAGATCACTGCGGACTTGTGGACCCGGTTTTGCCTGGGAGAAATCGGGTGAACATCGCACCGCATTCCGGGCAGCGGCCTTCCGGCTCGCCCTGGCGGCTGAGGTCGTACGCGCAGTGCGGGCACACGTCGGCCAGACCGAGTTCGCGAAGGGCTCGCGGGCCGTGACGGCGATGCCTCCAGCGCGTCATCCACACCGCCCACACGCCCATCATCAGCGCGAAGATGATCTGGGCCGCGAGCGACCACGGCAGCGGCCTGGACTTCTGAATCGCGATCCACACGGGAATCAGCCCGAGCGCGAGAGCCCCCGGCAGCATCGCGATCGCCCATCCCCAGCGGTCGCCGCGCGACAGCTCCTGCACGCGCTGGTCGTACGCCGCGCGCTGAGCCCGATGCAACGGATGATCGGCGTGGCTGAAGCCGAAGAGGAACCGCGACATGTGATATTGCCATTTCACGGCAGATGACTCATGCGGACGATTGATCGATGGACACCGCCGGTGCCATCGGCGGCTGCAGCGCGTCGCCGCACTCGGGGCATCGCGGCTCATCCGCCGGCAGGTGTTCGAGCACGTATCCGCAGCCCATGCACACGCGGAAGCCGATGTCATTGAGCCCGCGCCAGACCAGCGGCCGCATGCCGCGGTTGATGCCATACGCCAGGGAGATCCAGATGAGGAGGTTGAAGCCGAGGATGCCCGCGGTGTTGGCGAGCGCGAAACGACCAGGAGTGAGTTTCAGACTGAGCAGCAGGACGATCCAGACGAAGAACACGACGACGGCCACCGAAATGCCGCCGACCATGTGCCACATCATGCGCCTCCCGACGCCGTAGGCGGCCTGCGTCTCCGGGCCCATTGCCCGCATCCGCTTGCGAAGCCGGCGGCGATCGTCGAGCGAAAGCGACAGGCCGTCGGGAATGTGGTTGAGCCAGAGCCAGCGTGGGAGAAGAAGCATGCGGCGATCTGAAGTGGGGATTCGGGAATCAGCGGCGCGAAGCGGCGTGATGGAGTTCAATGTCGCCGATCGCGAATCGGCTGGCAGAACATTGTCGATTTCGGGAATCACATCTCATTCCGCAGACGCTTCGCCGGGCCATCGTTCGCGCGGATGTCCGCATTCCGGACAGCGCGTCACAGCTTGGTCCAGCCCCCGCATCGAATAAGCGCAATGCGGACAAATCAGGCCTGCCGCAGCCAGCATCTCGTTGCGCCGGCGTTCAGCCAGCAAGCGGGCCGGACGAATCAGCAGCAGCAGGGAGATCGGGACGATGAACGCCAGCGTGAACGTCAGGTCGATGCGGTACGAACCGCCGAGCCACCCTGCGAGCGAAACGACCGCTGCGCCGATGAGCCACATGCCGACGACGCAGATCAGGCGATGGGTGAGTTGACGGCGCTGGGCTGCGGAGAGTCCGATGCGCACGCGACGCGCTGGCGACGGTGAATTCATGTGTGCGCTGCGGGGCGATGCGACGTTTCCGCCGGTGATTTCACGAGCCCGCGGCGTTCGATTTCGCAAGCGTTCCGCCCAGGCCTTCCATCGTCGGCGCGGTCGGCGTGGCTGCGCCTGCGGCGTCGGTCGCTGCAGTCTCCACGGGCTTCACGGCCAGCGATTGCGGCGACACGCTTGGCGTCGTCGGATTCAGCGTGATGCGTTCACCCGAAAGCTTCCACTTGCCGTTGTGCCCGACCACCGGCTTTCCGTCGGCCGCCGTCGCGCCGCTGGCCGGCGCAAACACGTACGTGAGGTTGGCCTTGAGCGTCAGTACGCCCACCTCTCCCTGCCAATCTCCAACCAGCTGATCTTCCAGCACCGCTGGCGGCGTCGCCAGCGCGAACATCGTCTGGTACTTCGGCACGTTCAAGCCGAAGCGATTCTCCGCCTTGACCACCTGCACGCGAATCCGCTGCGCCTGCAATCCGGTGTACGGCTCCAGCCAGAGCGTGGCGTAGTTCTGCCTGCCCCAGCGGCCGCGGTCGATCGGCTTGCTGTAGCGGT
The DNA here is from genome assembly GCA_964498045.1 of uncultured Isosphaeraceae bacterium. Taxonomy (GTDB): domain Bacteria; phylum Planctomycetota; class Phycisphaerae; order Phycisphaerales; family SM1A02; genus DATKJG01. The sequence continues at coordinate 864 of CAZCGB010000173.1, read as the reverse complement.
TGTTGTGGTCGTAGATGGTGTACCCGCCGTCATCGCGCAGATTGAGCAGGTGCGTGCCATCGCTCCACCACGGGCCGATGACGATCTTGTCGCTGGGGTCGACCGGCAGCGGCGTGTTGTCCTGGGAGATGCGCGCCTTCTCCTGCTGATCGGACGACATCGTGCAGCCATTGAGTGCAAGCGCCATTGAAACGCAGACGAGCGCGCATACGCATGGAAGTGTGTGCATGGAAAAATTGTAACGCGCCGAAGCGTCGCCGGCCCCTGGAGAATTCAGCGGAACTCTGGATGATCAGCGCGCCAGTGGCAGCGTGACCTTGCGTTCCAACTGCTCGGTCGGCTGTGCGATGAGGTCGTAACCGTCGGCGTCCACGATCGTGCAGCGCACCAGTTCGCCCGGGGCGAGCTTCGCCGTCGAATGCACGTACGTCAGCGAATCGACCTGCGGAGCCTGGTGGTAGCACCGGCCCACGTAGAGCTTGCCCTTGCCCGCGACGCCAGTGGTTTCGCGGCCTTCGGTCCCGCCCGCAGCTGGCGCGTCGATCAACACATCGAACTGCGACTTCTGCTCAGCGAGGAACTTCGCGTTCTCAAACGCGATGTTCTGCTGCGTGAGCATGATCTCCGCTTCGCGCTCCATCTTCAGTTCATCCGCCACGTGCAGTTTGGGGTCTTCATCCATCGTGCCCGCGGGCGTGCCGTCCTCGTGGCTGTACTTGAACACGCCGAGCATGTCGAACTGGAACTCCTCGATGAACTCGAGCAGTTCCTGATGGTCGGTGTCGGTCTCGCCGGGGAAGCCGGTGATGAACGTGGTGCGGATCGCCAGGCCGGGGATGCGCTCGCGGAGCTTGTGCAGCACGT
>CAZCGB010000172.1:0-6135 GCA_964498045.1 uncultured Isosphaeraceae bacterium | reverse complement strand
ACACGAATGCCGCCGATAGAGATGTCAAGCACCAACCCCAAATTGCAGACCAGGGCCTCTGCGGGAAGGCGGCCAGACCTCCGGCGCGATTTGCCGCCGGTCGGTGGACCATCGCTGCGCCATGGCCCCGTGACGCCGTCGCCGCCGATGCGCGCACCGGAGCCGCCGCGGCCGTTCTTGATTTCGTGATCGTTTGGATCGCGATTCATCTCGGAGGGAATATCGGCCGGTTGCGGCAGCTGGAAAACAGCACGGCTCAGCATCTGATCTCGCATGTACCGATTGGCGCAAGGGTTCCGATTGTGCAGGTTCAGAAGCGCTGTCTGACGGGGCCAAATGTTTCATAACCCGAGATGGGGAAAGCCGATAACGCTTCGGTCATGCGCGCCACGCGGCCACTGTTCCGATTCGACCCCGGCTGGCTGTTCATCATTGCCGGGCTTGCGGTGTGCGCTGCGGGCGTATTGCTGCCGGCCCAGGCTGATCTGCGAGCTCTCGAGGAACAGCTCGCCGTGCTTCAGGGTGAGGAAGCCCGGGCATATCAACGATTGGCTGCGCATGCCGATTTCATCGATCAGGTCGATCGCGGCGACCCGGGCATCATCAAACGTCTCGCCGCGGCGCAGTTGAATCTTGTGCCTGAAGGCGACAAGCCCGTGCTGCTTGCAGGAGGCGATACGTCGCCCGTCACCGAATGGATCGATGCGACAGTGGATCTGAACCTGCGCCCGCCGCCCATTGAGCCGGTCAGCACGCTGAGTCGCTGGGCGAACGGGACAAGCCGTCTTTGGATGTTCGGCGGCGGCATCATGTCGGTGTTCATCGGGTTGTTGATTTCGCCAGACGGTTCGCGCTCCCGCCGTCGGGCGTTGACTGCTGCTTCGCGTGATTTCGATGCTTGGTCGGCGACAGGCGACTGGTCATCCTCGGCCGTCGCACCTGCGTCACGGGATGACGAGCCGGAATGCAGCGAGCATGCAGTGCGGGCCGTCGAGAATGATGCTGCGTACGGGATCTTGGATGAATTGAGATCCTGCGCCAGCGAAGCGCATGCTTCACTTCCCGCCACGGCCGATCTCGATCCAGAAACGGACTTGCGTCAGCAGGAGGACACGGTCGATCTCGAAGAGGATGAGCTGCCGGCACGCTCGCGCAGCGTGATTGATGACAATGTCGCCTGGCACGATGCCGCGACAGCCGAGCATGCCCGGGAAGTCATTATCGACGCGAAGGAAGTCAAGCCCGGCTCCGCCGAATCCTCCAGTTCGTCGTCCACAGAACTCCTTCCGTGGAATGAGCATTCAGTCGCGGCAGACGAACCGTCGGGGCCGAGCTCAACCAGCCCATCCGATGTCCCTCAGAACAACCTGATCGAGCTGGATGCTGACACCGAGGTCGCTGACGAAAACGCGTGGACGATCGCCGATGCCGTGCGCTTGTCGGAAGTATCGCTGCTGCTGCCGACCTCTGATGCGCCGGAATCGACAAGCGAGGCCACATCCGAAGCTGCTGCTTCAGAAGGCGATGAAGCACCGCAGTCGACTCGCAAGCGGCGCCGCAAGCGTGAACGGCATGTGGAAGTCAAGGACGTCGAAGAAGCCTTGGATGAGCCGGAGGCCCCCGTCGCCGCCGATGACGATTCTGTTCCCACCTCCGATCCCCTGCCTGAGTCGCTGCCACCGCGGAAGCCCAAGCGACAGACTCCACCGGCGCGGAAGCGATCCGCCAGGAATGATGAAGATTCGTCGTCATCGATCCCATTTCTCCGCTATCGAGCGGCCGCCGATGACGATGAGTCAGACGACAACGCCAATGTCGTGATCGACGACGACCTGCCCGCGATGGCTGCAGATGAAGGCGACGACGCGGCATTCGAGACGACCGATGCCGGTCACGAGGTTTCAGAAAACGACGAAGAATGATGAGCTTCAGTCGTTGAGAGCGCAGTGTTCGCGAGGCTGCGTTTCCGGGCACATTGTGCAACATCTGATCCTGGGCTGATCTGATGGGATTCGAATCGCTCTGCCATGGCGCGCAAATCGGCGGTGCTTGGCGCAGCGACTGGTCTTTCAATACGCTTTGCGTTTCCCCACCACCTGACAGAATTTGCAGCAGAGGTGTTTGACCATCCCGCGAGCCCCTGAAGAAATCCCCAATGCGACGATGCAACTGCTTCTGGCTGAGGGCCTGGGGCCCATCACGCTGCGCAAACTGCGGGCCCATTTCGACAACAACGATGAGACGATCGTCAACGCCAAGGCCGGAGTGCTGGATCAGGTCGATGGAATCGGCCAGAACCTGGCCATGTCGCTCAGGCGCGCCATCGAAGCGGCGGATGTCGACGGCGAGCGCAAGGCCATGCGCGAGCGAGGCGTGTCGCTGCTGCTGCTGGACGACGCCGACTATCCCCCGCTGCTCAAGTCGATCTCCGACGCGCCCTCAGCGCTTTGGATGCGCGGGTCACTGGATGCCTCGCGCGATCGCCTTGGTGTCGCCATCGTCGGCTCGCGAAAATGCAGCGCGTATGGACGCGAGCAGGCAGCCCGCTTCGCGACGCTGCTCAGCCAGAGCGGTCTGACCATCATCAGCGGCGGCGCGCTGGGCATCGACGGCGAAGCCCATCGCGCAACACTGCGCGTGGGCGGGCGCACCATCGTCGTCAACGGCTGCGGCCTGGCGACGCACTATCCGCCAGAACACGCGGAACTGTTTGACCGCATCGCCTGCTCCGGATCAGGCGCGCTTCTCAGCGAGTTTCCCATGAACACGCCGCCAATCGCAGGGAACTTTCCGCGACGCAATCGCGTCATTTCGGGATTGAGCCTGGGTGTCGTGGTGATCGAGGCAGCAATGCGCTCAGGCGCACTCATCACCGCTCGAGTGGCGGCGGGAGAGCACAATCGCGAAGCAATGGCTTTGCCGGGACGGGTCGATTCGCCCGCGTCAGCAGGCTGCCTGAAGGCCATTCGTGAGGGTTGGGCGGCCCTGGTGACCTCGCATGCCGATGTACTCGAACAGCTTGACGCGAGCGATCACCTGCTTCGGGGCGCAGTGGAGGCCGCGGGTGTGGAAGGCGCGAAGTCGGCAGCGACGCTGTTTGACGGCAGCCTCACGCCCGGCCAGCAGGCGATCGTCGATTCGCTGCATGCGGCAAGCGATGGCGAAACACTCCTGGCTGAGCAGATTGCCGCCCGAACGCAATTGCCGTTGCCGCAGATCATGGCGGACCTGACGCTCTTGCAGATCCGCGGCCGGGTGACCAAGGATTGGAACGGCCAGGTGCGGCTGAAAAAGCGGGCTTGACGACTGGGGCCTGCGTTGTGGCCCGGATGATCACCGGCAATTGAGTTGCAGTGCGTGGGCGGCCGATAATCAGTACGATGTCGGCGGCCCGACGACACGTTCGGGCGTCCGCCATCGGCCAGCCGGCTTGTGCTGAGCTGTTCGACACGGGGAGTGATGACCGCACGCCTGGATGCATGCGACGCACTTCGACAGGAGACCTGCCATGAGCGCACGTCTTAGGTCCCCGAACGGTGGCCGCGTTGAGCATTTGTCTGCGCAGCGCGTGCTGAGTGTCTCGCCCAGCAGGATGCAGGCGGACGCGTTCGAGCCAGCCACCGAGGCAGGGATGCCCATGCACACATCGACGCCCCCACAAGGCCACGAAGATCACAACTCCGAATTCGTAGATTCGGACTCCGCAAACGACATCATGCAGGCTCGTGAGGAGGGATCGGAGCAGCCATCGCTCGACCGATTCGCCGCGGAGCTTTCCGCGATGATCGAAGTCGCTGCGACCACGGCCGACGCGCTGAACCGCCGCCTGCATGAAGCCAGCGAAGGCGAGAATCGCGCCGCGGCCGCGTCAGTGCAGTTGCAGGAGCAGCTGCGCCTGGGCGCGCGGATGCTCAAGGCGTTTCAATCGCAGATCGCGCGCGTTGAGAACACGCTGGATGGACAGCGCGCCTACGAACAACAGGTGGCAGAGACGCAGGCGAGGATCGAGCAGTGCTTTGCCGGCATCGAATCATGCGTGGACAAGACCGTCGAAAGCGTCGCGTATCGGCTGGCCGAGCAGGCGAAGCTCGCCATAGTGCGGTTCGATGAAGGCATCACGGCCCGGCAGGAGCAACTGGCCGAGATTGACGGTCGTATTGCGACATGTGCCGAGGGCATCAACGGCATCTGCGAAATGGTGGAGCAGGTTCAGGCCAGCGTCGGCCACGCGGTCGCGTCGAATCAGCAGACCTTGGATCAGTTGCAGGCCTCAGCAACCGAAGCGAAGCGCCTGCTCTCGCTCCACGATCAGGCTCGACGATCGCTCTCGGCCGATCTGCACACGATGCGCGAGGAAGTGAAGGCCATCGATGCTGCGGGCAAGGCCACGCAGGAAACGATGCGCGACGCGGTGATCTTGAGCACGCGGGCTGAAACGGCGCTTCGACAGCGACTGAGCGAAGTCGGCGCGGTGGCGGGCGAGGCTGATCGCATGGCCGGCGTCGCGGCGGAACTCACTGCGCTGCTCCAGAGACTGCAGCCATGGGAGAAGCTGCTGCTCAGCGGCACGATCAACTCCGAAGGGTTGCCCGAGCCGCTGGCGCGCGTGGCGGGCGAAGTGAAGCAGCAGATCAGCCAGGACATGAACTGGCTGAGCATGACCATGCGCGATGTGGCGGAGCGCGTGTCGAGCCTGGCGTCGGCTGCCCCGAGCGTGCCGCCGGCCGCGGCACCCGCAGTTGCAGAAGCGCCGCCGCCCCCTGAGGTGCAGGTCAACGTGAAGAAGCCACTGCGCCTCCGAACGTTCAACACGGGTGCGTGAGGCGCGACCCCGTTCGACGTCCTGCCCGATAACCTGATCCGATTGGATGGTTCCGTCGATCGCGACGGTTCTTCCAGCCGGCGAAACTCTGACCGGTGTTGATCTCGGGGATTTCACTCAAGCGGCGCCGCGCCGGCTTCAGTCGGCCATGCATCGCGACGATGACATGCGGCCATGAGCCAGTCCCCCGCTTCAACGCCGCCCAAACCTGCTGACAAGCCTCAGTCGATGTTCTATCGACAGGAGTTCAAAGGAGGCGTGCTGGTGGTGAGGCCGACGGGCCCCAACCTCGGCCAACGCGAGGCGGTCATCCTCAATTCTGAGATCAGTGCGATCATCGCAGGCCTCGGACCGCGGATGCGAACGTTGCTGCTGGACCTCTCCGACATCAAGGCGATGGCCTCGTTCGGGCTCGGCATCTGCATCGAATTGCGGAATGTCGCACACGCCCGAAACGCCCAGACCGTGGTGTTCGGCCTGAATGACGACCTTGCGGCGCTTTTCCGGCTGATGAAGGTCGAGCGCCTGTATAAGATCGTGGGGAGCCAGAAGGAACTGGCGAAGGCGCTGGCCGCTTGACCGGTACGGCGCGTCGCCACCGCTTGACAGGATCGCCGCCGCATGGACATTCGACAAACCAATCGTCAGGGGCGCACGCTCCCGCTCTTCGCCGCGATGGCGATCGCCTGCACATTGCTCGGCGGTTGCTACAAGCGCGTGGTTGGCGTCCAAGGGCCGGGGTCTGACGCATACGACGTCTACGAACCCAATCTCAAGGAGCCGGTGGAGAATCCGTACACCGAGCCGACCAAGGTTGAGTCCAAGAAATATCAGGGCAAGTGACGCCGCAGCGGCCTTCTGCGCCTCAGCCGCGCTGGCCGCCAGCCCGGTTCGTGCTACCATCCAAACATGGGAATCGAAGCAGCCCTTCCTGTTGATGGCATCCTCACGACGCAGTTCCAGCGCGTGGTGAATTGGGCGCGGCGCAGCGCGCTCTGGCCCATGCCTTTCGCCACCGCGTGCTGCGGAATCGAGCTGATGGCCACGGCATCCAGCCGCTATGACCTTGCCCGCTTTGGCGCGGAAGTCGTGCGCTTCAGCCCGCGTCAGGCCGACCTGATGATCGTCGCCGGCCGCGTTTCCGTGAAGATGCTGCCCGTGCTGCAGCGGATCTACATGCAGATGTGCGAGCCAAAGTGGGTGATCTCGATGGGCGCGTGCGCCTCGACCGGCGGCGTGTTCGACACCTACGCCGTGGTGCAGGGCGTCGATCAGTTCGTGCCCGTGGACGTCTACGTGCCCGGCTGCCCCCC
>CAZCGB010000171.1:0-6139 GCA_964498045.1 uncultured Isosphaeraceae bacterium | reverse complement strand
GGCGAGAAGTCGCCCGGCGCATGCGTCATCACCGGCCAGCCCAGCCCGCAGCGCGTGGTCTGGGCGAAGGCGTATTGATGCGGGTCGTCTGATCAGCGAGCGCTATTCGGCCGCGCGCGTCTCCGCCAATCGGTGCGATGCGCGCTCCCGTTCGCGCTCGCGCCGGCCCCAGTCGTATCCCAGGACAGCCGAGGCGACGACCAGCGCGACGATGCCGATCGTCATTGCGCGCAGGTACTTGCTTCTGCTGTCGCGGAAGACATGGACGAAAATGTACAACGGCACGATCCAAATGCGCAATTGCGCGCCTTCGACCTTGCGCGCATCACGCAATGTCAGTACGAACCATGCCGGTACGCACATCAGACTCATTGCCGCGAAGATGAAGAACCCGAATTCCGAGCCGTGGAGCACGCGCCCGCCCGCTGACGCCGCGGCGATCAGCAGGCAGCAGAGCAGGATCGGCCCGAGCCAGCCGCCCGGCGAGGTGCGATGACGCACGATGGGTCGATGCACGTCTTCATCCTGAACCGCGCCGGTCAGAACGTTGTAGCCGCAGCCCAGGCAGACGAGTGCGCCAGTGGGCATGGGTCGATGGCAATGCGGACAGCCCGCGAAAGCCGCGGCGGGTGGGCCATCTTCAAGGAGCATTTCCTGCTCGATTCGCGGCGAATGCTCGTCCACGCCAGCAGAAAATCCGCCGAAACGTGGCGCGTAGATCGGCGTCGCCTCGCAGGTGTCTGCGGCGGGAGGTTCGGACGCGATGGAGCCTTCGAAAGGCAAAGGCGCGACTCGAACAGGTGCTTGCGACGTTGTCCAAGCGGGTGTCGGCGCTCGGACCTCGGCCTGCGGGATCGTCAGAAACGACTCCGATCCGGACTCGATGGCTGCGCGGGTGCTGGAACCATCGTCGCGCGGAATCACGGGCTCATCGGTCCCCGCGACAGTTTCTTGCGCAACAGTCCCTGAGAGCTCGTAGTCCTCCGGACTTGGAGCAGGCTCAATGGACGCGTTCGGCGTGGATTGAATGGCGGGCCCGGCCAACACATCCGCCTCTGGTGGCGTCGATCGCGATGATGATTGCCAAAATGGAGGTGGGAGGGCAGGCCAGCGCGATTCACGCTCGTGCAGCGCAGCCAACAGCGCGTCATCTGAGTCGTATTTTGGTTGGGCCGCCACCTCGATCGGCGCGAATTCTTGTGGCATCGGCCGAGGAGCAGTCTGTACGCGACGCGGAGAAGGTGGCTCGGCGCTGCGCGGCTTGGGAATACGCGATGGATTTGGCGCGGGTACAGGTACGGCTGGGCGCTGGATTGGAGCGTTGAGCGGCTGTGGAACCGGTGTGATCGCAGGGAGTCCATCGAGCGGCGTTGCTGGCCGCGGGTCGAGCGGCACGACATGGGCGGCAATGACGCCTTCAAGGGCCCTGCGCCGACGTTTTGCCTCCTTTGCGCGCTCGAAGCAGGGCTCGCAGAAATATCGACCGCTCGGGTCTTTCACCCGTGGCTGGCCACGCAGGTCCTCGCGGCAAATCACGCAGGTTTTAGTTGGTGCTGGGTCAGTCACGCCGCGCCTCCCGGCATTCCTGACGATACCCTCTGCCCGACCGCGATGGAACATTTGGCGCGAGTATTCAGGCGCCGAGCAGGATCGGCCATGCTTATGGGAACCGCCCGCGGCTCGCGTGGTTTCATCGGACCATCACGGGAACAAGCACGATGGAATCGTCGCGGGCCTGCTCCAGCCGCTGCATCGCCTGCCGCACCATCGGACCTTCAGTCAGCCAGTCGAGCGTCGGCGGCGAGGCTTCCGACGCCTTTGCATCCGATTTGGCCTCCCTTCGATTGTCCGCGTCGGCGGCGTTCACTGGCAGCATGCGCAACATCACTGCGACGTTGCCAGTGGCGTCATTCAACGCCAGCCGCTCAAGCAACGCAACCACTTCCGAAGCGGGAACGGCGAGCGTATACGTCGCGCCGCGGCTGGAGAAATCGAGTTGCTGTTCCAGCGTCGGGGCGAGCTTCGCGGCGCCGGCGATTGTGGAACCCCGCGTCGATGCCTGGCTCGCTGACGATTCGCCTGCGACCCCGTTCGATTGCAATTGCTCGCGGACATTTCGCGCCAATGCGAACAATTCGCTGCGCGTGATCGAAGTCTCGCGCACCTCGGCCATGCCCGGCGCCAGAGCGACCGCCGGAGGCGCATCAGCGCCCCTGCGAGTCGATCCGCCGTGAGCCAGACGATATTGCTCATTCAACTTCTGCGCCTCTGCGTAACTGAAATTCCGCACAAGCGATGCTCGATCGCCCAGGTCAGCGATCACTCCCGACACGGCCGACTCGGCCACGGTCGCGTTTGGCGTCTGCATCACCACCGCGAAATCTGCCGCGACGATCATCGGTCCCGCCGCTGCTTCATTGGCAATCGGTGCATTGACGGATTTGGTTGCATTGGGCTGCGCGCTCGCAAGTGCCGGCGTCGAGTCGCTGAGAATGTGCCGCGGCGGGCGATTGTGATGGACCGGGCCTGGTCCAAGTTCATCGCGTGTGGCATTGGTCAGGGCACTGTGCGCGGATCCGTCCGCGCGCGGCGGGGAATTTCGTGCGACGTCGCTGTGATCAACAGGGCCTGCAGGGCCGCTGGCGAGCATCTCATTCGTGTGATTGAACCCATCGCCGCTGAACGATTGAATGAGCGCCCAACCGCCGCCGGTGGCTGCCAGAAGCAAGGCCGCGGCCACCGCAAGACGCCCCCATCGGGTTCGTCGGGCTCGGCGTTGTTGCTGGCGTCGGAATTCGCCTGGCTTGGTTACCACGATTTCAGCCACCGGCTCGTACAGCATGGGCCGGCTGAGCATGGGCTCGATGTCGACGAGGAAGTCCTGAGGCGGCACAGGCTCTTCGAATGCACGCAACTCGGAGCGGTCCAGAATCATCGCATCGACCATTGACGCGACAAGCGGGTCCTTCGCAAGGCGCGAACGCAAAGCCGCAGCGGATCGCGCGTCGAGGTCGCCTTCGATCAGGCCGAGCAGTTCAGATTGGTCATATCGTTCGAGCATTTCCAATTGATCAAGTCGTTGTCATCATTCTCCGCCAACGGAATCCAGCGCCTGCCGGAAGGCCGCCCGCGCGCGAAAGAGGCGCGACTTGACTGTGCCGAGCGGTACATCCAAAGCCTCGGCGAGTTGTTGATAATCCATGTCCTGCATGTCGCGAAGCACGAGAATGGCCTTCGTTTCCGCATCCAAGCTTTCCAGCGCCTGCAGCACCAGCGCGCGGTGCTGCTCCTGTTCGACGTTCTCGGCCGGGGAAGGTTCCCGACCGGTCAGGCCTGCCTGCCGAGATTGAGCATGGCCAATCCCCGATTCGGTTCGGTTGTTGTTCGGCGCATCCAGCGACTTGGTTTCGCGCGTCTTCGCCCGTCGCAAATGGCTCAGGCTGGCATTCATCGCCACACGAATTATCCAGGTGCTCAGTTTGCTTCGGCCGTCATAGTTCGAAAGATTCTCGACGACCTTCATCAGCACGTCCTGCGTCAGGTCGGCAGCGTCTTCAGGTTGGCGCACCATGCGGAAGCACACGCTGTAGATGCGGCGTTGATAGGCGGCGAGCAGTTCCGAAAGGGCCTTGTGCGAATCCGGCCCGCCTCCGCCGCTGCGATACGCCTCGATCAACTGCAACTCGCGCAATGGCGTCAAGCGCGTTGCTGGCGATGTCGAAAGCGAGCCTGCTGCTGCCCCGCCGAGGCTTGCCGATTCGCTGGATGTGCCGATACCGCCCGTGCCGCCTGCGGGATTGTGCGAGGCGGGATCGTTTGCGTCAGGTCGAATTGACCGGGCTTCTGCCGCCATGGTGCGATCAAAAAACCAACCGTGCGCGTTCCTTCCATTCGGCGCGCTCCATCTGCTCATCGTCTGTACGATGTGGTGCGCTTCGACGATCATACCGTTGTTGTGAATTTGTCGGATTTCCCGCGTCCATGTGCGCGGCGAGCGGAGATCTGGGACAGAAGCGGGGAGGTTTGGGAAGTCTTGAGCAGGCCTCATCTGCCATTCGCATGAGCAACCACGAGTCGTATCAATCGCCGCTGGAAACCCGTTATGCGTCCGCCGAGATGCGCCGCATCTGGTCTCCCCAGCGCAAATTCTCGCTCTGGCGCCGTCTGTGGCTGGCGCTTGCGGAGGCGCAGAATGAACTCGGGCTGAATGTCTCGCAAGCGCAGGTTGATGAGATTCGCGCGCATCTGGATGACATTGACTTCGACAAGGCCGCGAAGCATGAGACGAAACTGCGGCACGATGTGATGGCGCATGTGCATGCCCTCGGCGATGTCGCGCCCAATGCCCGGCCGATCATTCATCTTGGCGCGACGAGCCAGGACATCGTCTGCAACGGAGATCTGTTGACGCTGCGGGAGAGTCTCACGCTGATCGCTGGCAAAATCGCGAGAGTGATCGATGCTCTGGGCACGTTCGCGACGAAGCACCGCGCATTGCCGACGCTGGGCTTCACCCATTATCAGCCCGCGCAGCCGACCACGGTCGGCAAGCGTGCGACGCTGTGGGCGTACGACTTCGCCCTGTCACTGGAGGAGATCGAATCGCAGATCACCCGATGGAAATTGAGAGGCGTCAAGGGCGCAACGGGCACCCAGGCGTCGTTCCTCGCGCTCTTCAACAACGATGCGAAGAAAGTCGCTGAACTCGATCGCCTGTTCGTCCGCAACACACTCAGGCATGCAGAGCTGCCTGACGCACCAACCGAGGCTTGCGTTTTCGCTGCCACTGGCCAGACGTATCCGCGCATGGTCGACGTCCACATCCTCAACGCCCTCGCCGCGAGCGCCGCCGGCGCGCACAAGATGTGCAACGACATCCGACTGCTCGCGAACCGCAAGGAAATCGAGGAACCGTTCGAGAAGGACCAGATCGGTTCGAGCGCGATGGCGTACAAGCGCAACCCGATGCGCTGCGAACGCGCCACGGGAATGGCGCGCTTCGTCATGAGTCTCGCGCAGAATCCGCTCAACACGCTTGCCACACAATGGCTCGAGCGCACGCTGGATGATTCCGCCAATCGCCGGCTGGCGCTGGCAGAAGCATTCCTTGCGCTCGATGGCGTACTCGACGTGCTGCAGAATGTCACGAGCGGCCTGGTGGTGTACGAAAGGACGATTCTCTCCAACCTCATGACTGAACTGCCGTTCATGGCCAGCGAGAACATCATGATGGCGGCGGTCCGCAACGGAGCCGACCGGCAGGAAGCGCACGAAGTCATCCGCAAGCATTCGCAGTCGGCGGCTCACCGCGTCAAGGCTGAGGGCGGATCGAACGATCTGCTGGAGCGGCTGCGCGGCGAGACGATGTTCGCAAGCGTCGATCTCAACGCCGTGCTCGACCCAACGGCGTACATCGGCCTCGCGCCGCAACAGGTTGACGCATTCCTGTCGGAAGTCGTGGAGCCAGTGAGAAGGCGATATGCCGTTGCGCTCAGTCAGAATTCGAACGCACTGCGCGTTTGACCTGATGCGCGGCACCATGCATGAAAGGCGCCCTGCAAGCGCTTATTTCGCCTTCGACGTATCGACATTCTGAAATGGATAGCCGTCGTACAGCTCCCAGAAACCCTCTGGATCATCCACCAGCGGGCGTCCGTTCGCGGCGCCGGGTCTGTCGTTGTCGCGAAGGACGAGGATCACATCCGAAAGTGCGGCGGGGCTTGAAAGGAAGTAGCCGTGGCCGGTGCGATCGGTCTTGGCCCGCACCTCCACAATGCTCAGCACCGGGTGGCTCTTGATGCTCGTCTGAATCTCGCTGGAGAGGTCGCCGAAATTCAGCTTACCCAGTCGTTCAGCGCTGTTGAACAGCCAGGTCGCGAGCCCGATCGCCTTGTCGTTGCGCGAGACATACATGGTGAATTGCTCGGGGACAAAGCCGACCCGATCGGCGGACACCTTTTCGATGGCGACGTCGATGTCAATGTCAGGTGCGGCCAAGATCACCTGGCCGAGCTTGTACTCACTTTGCGTGGACTTGTCGGCGGCGCGACATTCGATCTGCAGCTCGCGCAACGTCGAGAGCACCACGTCCGTGCCGCGACTATGGCCGATCAGGTTGATCTTCTTCACCTCCGGACAC
>CAZCGB010000170.1:0-6147 GCA_964498045.1 uncultured Isosphaeraceae bacterium | reverse complement strand
ACATCATGCCCTGGTCTCCCGCGCCGCCGGTATCGACCCCTCGCGCAATGTCGGTGGATTGTTTTTTCAGCGACACGAGCACCGCGCAACTCTTGTCATCGAAGCACATGTCGGCCTCGGTGTAGCCGATGTCGCGAATCACCTCGCGGACGACATCCGGCACTTCAACGTAGCCATCGCAGGTCACCTCGCCGGCAATCACCGCCATGCCTGTCGAGACCAGGGTCTCGCACGCGACGCGCGAGCGCGGATCCTTCTGCAGCATCGCATCGAGGATGGCGTCGGAAATCTGATCAGCCACCTTGTCGGGGTGACCCATAGAGACTGATTCGCTGGTGAATTGGTAGTTGCGGTTGGCAGAAGGAGCGGGCATGTTTGCGAAGCCTTGCGAGCGAAACTTGGGAAAGGAAGTAAGGCAGGGCGTCTCGGAAGAGGAGGTCGCCGAGCGGGAGCTTTATCAATTCATCTATCCGGATATTCGGATGAATCGAAGAGTGTACGTCGTGAAGAGGGTATCGGCAACCGGCCAAGGGGTTGTGAGGGCGGGACCACGTGCTCCGGAATCGACCGAACGGCAAAGCGATCCCAGATTGGCAGCAATCTGCGAAATATCCGTCGGATCTCGCCGCCGCGGCCCAGTTTTCGGCGTACGTTATCGTTGTCGACGAAGGTGCGCAGATGGCATGCGCAATTCGCATCAATGCCTTTGAGGAGATCAGATCTTGCCTGCGCCGATTCGCCCGGGGGTAGTTGCCGAGCAGGGGGGTGGACTGCCGAGGTCAATTCTCTTCGGCGCCGGATTGGCTCTTGCGTTGTCTGGCATATCCATGGCGATGATGGGCGCAGGGGCAGCCGATGGATCAAGCACGGACAAAGGTGCCGCAGTGCTGGCGATCGCTCCGCCAATCAATCAAGCCGGTGGATTCGAGACCGGGTATGTCTGCGTGCGCGTGCGTACGAGCGTGCTGCCGGTGCAACTCGCGGACGGCTCGTGGACATTGCATCGCACTGCCGCTGGTGGTGATGGCGGCGAGATCGCGCTTGCACAGGATGAGCGCGACCTGCAGGCCGCATTGACGCGGCATCACGTCACTACCGTGACTCGGTTCTTTGGCGGCAACTTCAAGCGGCCCGATCTTGCGGTCAAGTACGGCCTTGATCGCGATTGCCTCGTCCACGTCGCGCCAGGAAGCGATGTGGCAGCGCTGAACGCCGATCTCAATGCTGCGCGCTTCGCGCAGATCATTGAGAGCAGCCAGCTTGACTCGATCGGCACGCTCGCGGGCATTCCCAACGATCCTTCTTTCAGCGGACAATGGGACATGCACAACACCGGGCAGTCAGGCGGCACGCCCGATGCGGATATTGACGCGCCCGAAGCCTGGGATATCCATACCGGTTCGAGCAGCACGATCGTCGCCATCCTCGACACTGGCGTGCAGGCGGATCATCCCGATCTCAACGGCAAGGTGGTTTCCGGGGTGGATGTGCGCGGCGTATTCGGTCCGCCGCCTGCGAATTATGGGCCCGATACAAGTGATCTCAATGGTCATGGCACCCATTGCGCCGGAACAGCCGGAGCCCGAGGCAACGATGGTGTTGGTGTTGCGGGAACCAATTGGAACACAAAGATCCTTGCGGTGCGCGTCACGGATCCAACCACCGGGTCTTGGAACAGCACCGACGTCTCCGAAGGCGTGATCTGGGCGGTGGACACCGGCAACGCGGATGTGCTGTCGATGAGCCTCCAGTCATACTCCGGCGCCATGACGATTCTGGAGAATGCCGTCGCCTATGCCTACGACAGCGGCACACTGCCGATCGCCGCCGCGGGGAACGTCCCCTCGTCCGGCGCCGGTCATGTCTCCTGGCCGGCGCGCTACGCCAAGTGCATGGCGATCGCCGCGACGACGAATTTCGACTTGCGATGGTTTGACGGCAGCAGCAGCGGTTCATGTGATGGGCCGGAAGTCGATGTCGCGGCGCCCGGAAAGAACATCTTCAACATCACCCGCCTCAGCGGTTACGCCACGATGACCGGCACATCCATGGCGACGCCGCATGTCGCCGGCATGGCGGCGCTGATCATGTCGCGCAATCCTGCGCTGACTGTGCCGCAGGTGGAGGCGATCATCAAGAACACAGCCGAGGACAAAGGTCCAGCGGGCTTCGACAACGAGTACGGATTCGGCAGGGTGAACCTCAACGCCGCGCTGCTCGCCGCCGCGCCCGCATGCACGGGCGATGTCGATGGGAATCACGTCGTCAATGTCGCCGACTTGTTGTCCGTCATCAGCCATTGGGGCGCATGCCCCGCGCCGCCCGCCGCGTGTCCAGGCGATGTCGCGCCGACAGGCCCGCCCGCGGGCGATGGCATTGTGAATGTCGCCGATCTCCTTCAGGTGATTTCGCACTGGGGCGCCTGCCCGTAAGACGTCATTTCGATTGCGGAAGGCGCATTGAACCGATCAGGCCGTGCATGGCCCCGGCCTTGTCCACGCCTTCCACTCGCACGCGAATGACCGCAGCGGCAGCCGGCAACTTCGTCGGCAACAGCACTTCGAACCCCCCGTCGTGGACTTCGCCACGCGCCTCAAGCAGCAGGCGATCGTTAGCCAATGGGTAATTCTTCGCTGCTTTGACATCGAGTTGTGGGTCGTTCTCATCGAGCACTGCCTGCAACTGATCCGCCTTTGCAATCAGCGGTCTTGGCGTTTCGATTCGAACGACAGCCGTGCCGCGGACGATTCCGTCGACGGTTCCCGTCAGACTGCCGTCGTGGTATCGAAGGTCCTTCACGCCGACTTCAGTCAGCGCAAGTTCGGACGCGGGATCGCCCAGCAGGTTGTACATTCGGGCATGCATGATTCGCAGGTCTTTCAGCGATGAAGCCCACTTCATCGAGCGTGCAATCACGCCGGCGAGCATGTCCAATTCCGCGTCATCGGCATCCTGCTTCAGCAGCGAGCGATCGGCAAACAAATCAAGCATTCCCGCCGTTGGCGCGCGGTCGATCAGCAGCGCGTGCGTGATGTCCTTCTGCAGAACAGTGTTGGCGTAGGGATGCGTGATACGGCTGCCGGAGATCACCGCGACCGGCCCCGCCGGGTTGAACAGCAGGGCTTCGGAGAGGCATGGTTCGCCGTTCGGCATGTCGAAATGGCCAACGCTGCAGCATGACATGAAGGCGACCGGACGTTGTGGCATCGATCCGCCCTCGGGGGCTGCGAGCCCCAAAACGTCCGCTGTTCGCAGGATCGGTATGCGCTTGCCATTCCAGCGCAGCGAATCAAGGCCGCGCTCCCAGCCATGGCCGACGTAGTTGAACAGCACGCCGCCCTCGCGCAGTCGATCGAGCACAGTCTCGGTGAGCTTCGCCGGCGGCGGACAGTACGGTGAGGTCGCCTTCGCGTACGTCATGTTCAAGTCGAACGCATCGGGCACGAAGTGATCAACCATCATGATGAAGAGCGCTTCCAGCAGCGGATCCATGGCGCCGAAGTGACCTTCACCCGCGACATACGACACCCGATCGCCGCCCCAGGGCGAACCGGCGAGCCCCGCCGCAGCTTCGTTGGCCTGGATCTTCCCGAGCAGCGCTCGCGCGTCAACATTTGAGCGTGCGGGCACGCGGCCGAGCGGAAAATCGGGAATCGCATCGGCCTCATTGGCGAACTGATATGGCTGATCGCTGATGTATTGTCGATCATCATCCATCACCAAGGGGTCTGTCTGCGGAAAGCGCCACGCGGGCAGCACATCGTCATCGCCAAGCAACAGCACCGCGAATTGGGATGGATTGGACGGTGCAGCGTCGGCGTGCGCCGCACGAATCGCTTCGCGAATCGCGTGGCGCTGTGTGCCGGGATTGAGGTCGGCGGAAGGCGTTGTCTCGCGCAACAGCACACGCCAGCCGCGCTGCGAACGATATGCGGCCCATTCCATGGCGCTGTCGAGCAGCGTCGGCGAATGCACGATTACCAACGTGCGTGCAGGCTGCGTGGTCGCGTCGGGAGCGGCGGGGGAGGGGTTGGTCGCCGGCGTCTGCGCGGCGAGCGGCGGCACACATGGCGGGCCAAATAATGCCGCAATGCCCACGGCAAAGGACGCAATGGAGAGTCTCAATCGTTGGGGCGAATGAACGGCAGCACGCGAAATCATTCCAAGATCGTAGCGACGCTCATGTGCTGCGGCATGAATCTTCCGCGGCACACGGTCGCATCGAACAGGATGTCGGCATGGGTCTGGATCGCGCTTCCCCGGCTTTGGTCAGCAGAGCCTGGATTCGTCGCTGCGAATGACGATCACCAGCAGGAACCCCAGCGTGTGATCACGATCAGCAGATCGTTGACGTTGACGAAGCCATCATGGTTGATGTCGGCTCCGGGCATGCTTGGGTTGAAGATCCCCCAGTACATGATGACCAGCAGTAGATCGCTGACGTTCACATTGCCATCGGAATTGACGTCGCCATCGCATGGCGGCGTCACGACAGAGAGCAGATAATCTCCATCCCAGACGACCGCAGGCGCGGTGCTCAGCGCCGGCGGAGCCGTTGAGATATCGCAGAACAGGCTTGCGGATGGACGGATTCGATACTGCCATCCAGACTGAAAGCCCGTTCCTGAGCCGCCGGCCGCGGTGATGAGCAGCGAGCGATCGCCACTGCTGCGTGCGAACGAGAAGTTCGAAGAGGACACTGCGACAAACGCATTCTGCGTTCCGACCGCGCGCCGCTCAACGGTCACCGGCGCGGCCCCCGAAAAGTTCACCGGTCCGTAGTGTCGCAATTCGACCACGAGCGGCGGTGCGTTCGGCGCACGCTGAATGCTCGCGCCATTGGCGGGTGAACATGCCTCATCGTGCAGACGGAACGGCACGAGACCGACACCGCCGCCGCCGATTTGCGCTGCGGTCGCGGTGTAGCCTGGCGCGTTAAGGATCATCTGCTGCGGATCTCCGTTGGCGCCGACGCGCACGGGCGAAGTCCATGTGCCGCCGGCTGCTCCGTCGGCGTTCACGATGATCTGCCCGGCCAAACCATGTGCCGGCACCTGGATGTACTGCGTCGCGCTGTTGTAGCTCTTGCCGATCGAAATGAGACCATCGAACTGGTTGTAGATTTCCATGAGCCCGTCGAGGCCATTCCACGGGTTGGCGATGAGCTTTTCCGTTGCAAGCGTGCCGCTGAAGCGGTTGGCGACAAGGGCCCAGAAGCCGCCCGTGCCGCCGTTGACGCGCGTGTTGATGCTGGCGAAGACATCCTGGCCCATCACCTGATAGACGCTGTGACGTGCGCGGATGTTGATGGGCGCCAGTTGGGCGCCGATGTTGCGCTGGGCCCAGATCAGCAGTACCCGGCCGTTGTCGGCGGTGCAGTCGCCGAGAATGTCGCGCGTCGCCTGCACACTGGTGATGCCGCGCGTGGTGTTGTTGGTTGTGGTGGCGGTGATGGGGCCGATGACGTCGCGGCCGGCGATGAGGTCGCCAACGGCCTCCACCGACACGCTGCCGATGTCCTGCGTGACCTGCACCTTGTTCAAAATGGTCTCGCCACTGCCCGTCTGCACGATCGAACCGACGCCGAGCATGTTGCCGGGCGCTTCGCCCTGCAACTTGACGATGACGGGCGAACCCGCAGCCGGGCCGTTCACATTGATGACGAGGCTGTTGATGTACTCGCCGGCGTTGGCTCGAATGTCGAAGACGCTGTCAAGGTTGGGGTTGTACAAACCTGTCAGCGTGATGTCGTATCCCCCCGCTCCGGGATTGAACGCGATGGTGTATGCCGTGACGGGAACGGGATCGCCGTTGTTCTTGATCACGCGGATGGTGGCCGAAGCGCCCGACGCAAACGCGCTTGCCATCAGCGCAGCGGCAACACACAAACGATCGGATGAGCGCATGGGGACTCTCTTCCTCCGGTAATGGGACGAAGCAAGCATGCCACACCGATCGCACTGACCGCGCAGCCCGCGCGCACTGCGCACATGGACGAATCGGCGGCGGCGTCAATGTCCGCAAACTCTCGCCATGTTCACACCGATGATGCTGATAACGAGTCAGACGAGAAACAACGTCCAGCGATGGCCGTGCCGGAGGCTTGTCATGGCGCAGCGGACTGCGTTCAGTCCCAACTGGTTATCA
>CAZCGB010000169.1:0-6159 GCA_964498045.1 uncultured Isosphaeraceae bacterium | reverse complement strand
GAGCGAGCCGGCACGTCCTCGTGCCGTGCGGCGTTTGGCATTCGGGCGCGCTCCGAATCCGCAGCGCTCCCGGCTGTCGGAGACTGCGCGGCACGAGGACGTGCCGGCTCACTGGTTTCATCGCCTTCAAATTGATCGCGCGACATCGCGCGCAGCGCTTCGCCGCGCAGGCGATCATCCGTCACCTTTACGTACCACTGATCGCTCAAATACGGCTCGATCGGCACGTGGCTGCGATACGAATGCCCCACGCTGTGCGAGTAGGGCTTCTTGCCTTCGAGCAGCCCGTGTTTCTCGAACCATTTCACGACGGCGTCGCGCGCGTCCTCGCGCGACAGACCCAGGAATTGCTTCGATTCTTTGGAAACATCCGTCCAGCCGTGCTTGTCGCTGATCGACGCATCCGGCGCGAAGACGTTGATGATTGGCAGGTTGTGCCGCTGGCCGATGGCGTAGTCGTTGTCATCGTGCGCGGGCGTGACCTTGAGGAAGCCGGTGGCGATCTTGGCCTTGCCGTCGTTCTCATCGCCGCCGAATTCCACGGGTCGAACAACGTAATCGTCGGCAATGATCGGAATGACGCGATCGACGATCGGCAGCCGAATCTTCCTGCCCACGAAAGTCGCCGCACGCGGGTCCTTGGGATTCATCGCCACCGCGACGTCGCCGAGCAGGGTCTCCGGGCGCGTGGTGGCGACGGTGATGAACGACTTCGTGACGCCCACGGATTGCAATCCGTGGGCGTCCCCGGACGCAGCCTCATCAACGATCGGATAGCGCAGGTAGTACATGAACCCCTGCACTTCCTCCATCTCCACCTCGTCATCGGCGAGAGCCGTTTGCGACGCCGGGTCCCAATTCACCAGCCGCTTGCCGCGGTAGATCAGGCCGTCCTTGAACAGCCGGAAGAACGCCTCGCGCACGGCTTTCGCGCACACTTCATCCATCGTGAAGCGCGTGCGATCGAAATCGCATGAGCAGCCCATCAACTTCAATTGATCGAGGATGGTCGCCTCGTACTCGTCCTTCCACGCCTGCACCTTCTCCACAAACTTCTCGCGGCCGAGTTCGCGGCGTTTCACGCCCTGCAGCAGCAATCGCTTCTCCACCACGGCCTGCGTGGCGATACCGGCGTGATCGGTGCCGGGCATCCACAGCGTCTCGAAGCCCTTCATGCGGTGATAGCGCGTGAGGATGTCCTGCAGCGTGTTGTTGAACGCATGCCCCAGATGCAGCGCGGCGGTCACGTTGGGCGGCGGAATAACGATGCAGTATGGCTTGCGACTTGCGTCTTGAGTCTTGACGGGATCAGCATGGAAGGCCCGGGCGTCTTCCCATCGCGCGCGGATCTTCTCCTCCCAATCGGCAGGCGTGTACGATTTGGGAAGTTCGGCGGACATCGCGGTTGGCGTCGAAATCGCGGTCATTGAAGCGGGATAATACGCGACAGCCGCGAACTGAAGGACCTGGAGACCCTGAAGGCTTGAAGGCTCGCTGCATCATCATCGCGTTGCTCGTGATTCCCGCCGCAATTGGCTGCGATGATCGCACGCCACGTTCGTCCCAGAACGCCGCGACGGCGCCGCCGAACATCGCGGATGAGAAGATCGAATCATCGCTTGCCGCGACCGAGCAGTACATGCAGACCGGCGAATGGGTGAAGGCAGAGGCGATCATCCGCACACTCATCGCCAGGTCGCCGAATGACTCGCGCGTGCAGGAGATGATAGGAAGGTTGAACATCGAGAAGGCTGGCAACGCTGAAGAGGTCGGCGACTTATCGAGTGCGATGGAGTTCAAGAAACAGGCATGGCTCAACTATCAGCAGGCTGTGCGTCTGAATCCCGATTCGGCTGGCCTGAACCAGAGTGCCGGCTTGATCGCGATCACCGCAGGCGATCCGTCGGCTGCGCTGACGCTGTTTCTGAAAGCTGAGTCGCTCGATCACAGCAATCCGCAGTATCCGTTGTACGCGGCGCAAGTGCTGATGCAGAAAAATCGTCTTGACGAGGCGGAGGCGGCTCTCCAGCGCGTGCTGGCGATTCAAGCTGATGAGCCGCTCGCGCATGCATCGCTGGCGATGATCGCGCTGGAGCGTGGTCAATTGAACGAGGCGCTGGCCGAGATCCGCACTGCCAGAACAATTTTGCCGGATGACGCCGGCCTGCGGGCCCAGGAGGCCAAGGTGCATCGTCGGCGGGGAGAAACGCGCGAGGCGTTGGAGCTGCTCATCGGCCTCGACGAAGCCAGCCGGGCCCAGGAAGCGGTGACGTTTGAAATCGCGGCGGCCTATGAAGCGCTCGACGATCTGAAGAAAGCCGGCGCGGCGTGGGCGTTGTGCGCGCGAGCCAATCCGCGATCTCCCACAGCCTATCTCGCTGCTGTCCGTGCCGGCGAACTTTTTCTAAAAGCAGGCGACAAAGCGGAAGCCGCCAAATGGGGGAGCGCAGCTGCGCAATTGCGTCCAGATGCGCCAGAGGTGCTCGCGCTTCACGATCGATTGCGAGCGGCCGCCGGTGAATGAGCGCTGGAGCCAGAGTGAATCGGCGGATCAACCGCGATCCTGGCTGTCGAATGGCTGGACGCGGCGTGCGGCTTCAGACCAGGGGTCCACAAGCACTCCCGAAGGTCTGTGGCCACCGGCCGCCTGGCGTCGCTGCAAACGGCGGGCGACGATCAACGCCGCCACGGCCATGAAGAACACCGCCAGCGCGATCACCACCAGCACAAACATCGCCGTCGCTCGACGCACGGGGTCTGGGCCGGCATCTGCGGGGCCAGTCGCCGCTTGAGCCAGCACGCATGCCAACATGACAGGAATGGAAGTCACCTGGGCAGAATATACGCCATGTTTTGACCTATGCCGAAAGGAACTGCGACGAACGCACGCATTTGCAGGAACGTAACGGTGGGTGTGCCGACTTTCATCAATCGGGAACCGTGAATGACCCGACCGGTACACTTGTACGATCTGGCGAGGCCTTTCGAACGCCAGAAACAGCGTCCAGCCGCATCTCTGTCAACCGTTGCGGCGGCAATGGCCGATGCTGCATGAAGAAACCACCGTCGGTTTGGCATTTGCAAAGGATGGAATCAAGGATGATGCAGTCCGAGAAGGCCACGCGAACTCCGACTTCGACGAGAAGATTTCCTTTCGTCGCATCATCAAGCATCAGCCCGATCGCGGCAGCGCGCGGCGGTCGATTCGCTCAGAAACATCAAGAGTCCTCAATGAAGCCACGAGCCACTCATCGTCGGGCGCGATCGATTGCGTCCATCATGCATTCGTTCATCGCGGCGGCGGCGATCGCCTCGACGTCATCCGTGTGGGCGCACGGGCAAGCTCCGGCAGAGCCGCCGCCGGGCGCGACCGCACAGGCGTGGTCGCAGAAGGTGTGGACGTCGGCCATGGCCGGCGATGCGAATTCCCTCAATGAAACACTGAGGTCTGTTCCCGTCGATCCGGCCGCCACAGCCGGCCTTGATCGCTACAAACAGATTCTGGAGCAACACACCTCCAACGCCGCAAAGGCGAAGGACAAGCAGGCCGCGGACCTCGCCAAGGCTGAAGGCGAGATGAAGGAAGCCATCAGCAAAGATGAACTCTCCAAGGCCCTTCGATCGGCGATCGGCGTGCAGACGCTCGGCGACGACCTGAATGCCGCCCTTGAGAACCCCGACATCAAGGCGCTGATTGCCGAGGCCAACACTGCGCTCGCCAAGTCGCTTGAGGCCAACGACTGGCTTCAGGCGCAGGAACTCCTTTTCTATCTCCGCACGCTGCATGAGGACACCAATCAGTCGGAGACCTACAAGAAGTACAACTCGCAGCTTGAATCGGTGAATCGACGCGTGGCGTTGATGGCGCAATACGCCCCGCGGGCGCTGCATGAGCTGCGCGTCGAGCGCGCCAAGCGGTTGGGCGACCCGCCGATCGGCGAGTTCCGCATGAATCCGTCGATGGACTGGCACGAGAAGGTCGACAGCGTGCGTGCCGACATGCTCAAGGCCGCGATGCGCAAGGCCGCGGAAGAGCACATTGAAAGCAAGGGTTGGCGTCCCCTTCTGGAAGGCGGGCTCGAGGAGCTGCAGATCATCACCAGCACGCCGTCGCTGGATGAGACGTTTCCGAAACTTGCTGACGCTGACGCGGTGAAGAAGTGGAACGATGAGATCGCCCTGCAGATGAGCGCGATCGCCAAGGCTGAGGACAAGGACGTCGACAGCTGGTACTTCTCGCGCATGCTCGACCAGCTGGTGAAGGTCAACGACACATCACTGCAGCTGCCACGCGGCATGATCTACCGGGAGTTCGGCGACGGCGCGATGTACCGGCTGGATCAATTCTCCGAGATCATCTGGCCCGACAAGCTCTCCCGCTTTAAGCAGGCCACCGAAGGCCAGTTCGTGGGCGTGGGCATCCTGATTCGGTTCAATGACGCCCAGGAAATCACCGTCGTCAATCCCCTGGAAGGAACGCCGGCGTACTACGGCGGCGTCAAGCCCAGCGATGTCATCAGCCAGGTCAATGGCGAATCCACCGTCGGCTGGTCGCTCAATGACGCGGTCGAGCGCATCACGGGAGACCCGGATACTGAAGTCACGCTTGGCTTGAAGCGTGAAGGCACAGACGGATTGATCGCACTGCCTCTGACACGAAAGGAGATTCACCTCCCGTCTGTCAATGGATGGTGGAAGAAGAATCTGCGCGACGACGGCACGCCGGAGTGGGACTGGTACATTGATCCCATCAGTCGCGTGGCGTACGTGAAGGTCGCGCAATTCACTGGGGAGACCGCGCTTGAACTGCAGAAGGCTTGGCGAGAAATCTCCAAGAGCGGCAAACCCAACGGCCTCATCATCGACCTTCGCTACAACCCAGGCGGATTGCTCACGTCGGCAGTGCAGATCAGCAACATGTTCGTGAACAAAGGCGTGATCGTCTCGGGCGAGAACAAGGACGGCGAAAAAGCCTGGGAAGACCAGCGCGCCGATCCGCGCCGAACGTGGGATCTCGAAGGCGTGGGCGTGGTCGTGCTGGTCAACCAGGGCTCAGCCAGCGCAAGCGAGATCGTCTCCGGCTGCCTGCAGGCGCATGAGGCGGCGGTGATCGTCGGCGAGCGCAGCTTCGGCAAGGGCAGCGTTCAGACTGTGCATCCCATCACTGCCAACGCCGTGTTCAAGCTCACGACCCAGTACTACCGGTTGCCGGCATCCGATGAGCAGATCGCCGCGGGCGAGAAGGGAAGGCTTGTCCACAAGCGTCCCGGCCAGAAGATCTGGGGCGTTGATCCAAACGTCGTCGTGAAGATGACGCCTCAGCAGGCCGCTGAAGCTCTGGAGCTGCGTCAGAAGGCGGACGCATTGCCTCAGGATGACAAGGGTAATGTCGATCCCGATCCATCGAAGCGGCCCGACGTGACCAAGCTGCTCACGGACGGCGTCGACCCGCAACTGGAGACGGCCTTGCTGATTCTCCAGGCGCGCGCGCTTGGCGCGACCATCGGCGAAGTGCGTCAGGCCGCCAACAACGGCGATGGCAAGACCGGCGGCTGAGACATGGTTCCAGAATTGCAGCCAGCGCGGCCAAATGGTTTGGCCGCGCTTTCATTTTTTGTTGAATGCAAAAGTCTTTATCGGTCGTCCACTGCGGCAAGACTGACTGCGTGGCCGTCGTCGCTTCGCAACCCGAATGCCGATGCGACATCAGACGTCGCGTTGTGCTGCGGACTGACCGATCGCGTCACCGTGCCCTTGTATCGCGATGATTCCGACGCGACGCAGCCCGAAAGGATCGCCGCGGCGCACAGCAACGCGCACAAGGCGGGTCCTTGGCGGCTGAGCGATCGCGGCGGCTGGGGTCGATTGAACATCGCCCCAAAGCGTCGAATACGACGGGGTATGAACGAAG
The DNA here is from genome assembly GCA_964498045.1 of uncultured Isosphaeraceae bacterium. Classification (GTDB taxonomy): domain Bacteria; phylum Planctomycetota; class Phycisphaerae; order Phycisphaerales; family SM1A02; genus DATKJG01. The sequence goes on along the minus strand of CAZCGB010000169.1, from coordinate 248 downwards.
TGGATGCCTGTGAAATCTGCCATCGCAATCTTGCCCGAATGCGTCAATTCGCTTGGTTGCGCCAATCCGCACGATCGGCACATCTTGACCTCGCTCAGCGGTCCGCGGCGTATTGCTACACTTCGGGACTTGATCAAAGGAGCTTTGATTTATGAGTCGCAGGGTTCAAGCCATCCTCGCCGCGGGCATCACCGTCATCATGACGGCGAGCGCGCTTTCGCACCACGCTTCGCCGCTTCACTCGCAGG
>CAZCGB010000168.1:0-6184 GCA_964498045.1 uncultured Isosphaeraceae bacterium | reverse complement strand
GCTCGCCAAAGGCAAGCGACGAGCGTGTTGCTTCGATCGCTCTGGGATGTACGACAAGAGCCTCAGCTGTCCCGTTGCAGAAGACGAGTTGCTGCCGTGAATCCACCCGGCATGAATCGCTGAAGATATCATCTGCAACCGTGAGCAACGCCGCGTCCTCGGTTATGAAGACATTTGTCGCGTTCGGCCTGGCCACCGCGCTGCATGCGTCCGAAGTGCGAGCCGATGATGCGATCGATCCGCGGGCCCAGGCGCTGCTCGACCGGGCACGGTCGGTAGTCGTTGCGGCAAAGACCATTGAAGCTCACATCACGCATGTGGAACTTCTGGGCGGCCCGGGCTTCAAGATGGAGACGGAAAGCACGGTTGACCTTGCCGCGCAACGGCCTGACAAGTTCGACATCGTCGCCAGGATTGGTGACTGGCATGGTCGCCTCGTGAGTGATGGCGCACAACTCTTCACGCTCTCGCGAGATCGCTACACGCAGAGGCCGGCGCCGCCGCGCATTCATGACATCACCGACATCTTCGAAGATGATGTCCCGATCATGCCGCGCGAAGGGCTGATCATCATGTCGCTGCTCTTCGCCGATCGCTTTCCCGACGACTTCGCAAAACTCAGTGCGCTGAGCATCGTCGGCGATGAGGAGATCGATGGCTTGCCAGTAACACGACTGCGACTGACTCTTGATCCAACAACCAATCCGCCAGCCGACAAGAATGCCCCCAAGAGCGATCCGTTCGTGCTGAGTCCCGATCTTTCCCGGATGGTGCTGGATGTGTGGATCGATCGCAGCGAACGCCCGCTCATTCACAAGTTGCATTCAGACTTCACGCCATTCATACAGGGCTCGTCAAAACCGGCCGAGGGCGACAGTTTTCAATTCACAATGGGCATCAAGGGCTGGAAGTTGGATGAGCCGATCGCGCCGGAACGATTCACCTTCACTCCGCCCGATGGAAGCCGGGAAGTCGTATTGCACATTTCGCCGGGATCTCAGTGGCCGCTCGTCGGCAACCCGCCCGCGGCGATGGATCTTCCGCTGATTGATGGCGGACGCTTCAATCCCGCCGACCATAAGGGGAAGATCATGGTGATTGTGTGCTGGCGGCTCGCGCAGGCAGCCGAACTCTACTGGCTCACCAATGTCCTGAAAGCCGCAGCGGAATTTGCCGATCAAGGCGTCCTTCTGTACACGATCAACGTTGGCGACAGCGAAGAATCGATTCGCGCATTCCTCGCGGAGCGCGGCTGGATGGCCCCCGTCGCGCTTGGCAGCTATGAAACAGTTCCCAAAGGAATAGCCGTCAGTTCTGTCCCATACATCCTCATCGTGGGACAGGATGGCATCGTGCAGGGGATGCACTACATGGCGTATCGCAACACGGCCAGTCGCGTCAAGGCCCAACTCCGCTGGCTTCTTCGCGGCAAATCGCTTCTGGAAGATGATGTTGCACGACCCGCGACTCGACCTCAGCCCTAGCACGCATGCGAAGTCGAGCAAGGCAAAGCCCATCTCAGAGCCGCTGACTCCTATGCAGTTGGCGTTCGTATTTCGCCGTGACCGAATCACGCGGCGCAAGAATTGTTCTGCGATAGACTTGATCACGCCATGGCTGACAACGCCCGTCGTCGAAACACCGTCATTATCGTCGTCTTGGTGCTGCTACTGATCGCGCTCGCGCTACTGCTTCCACGATGTCTGCCGAAGAAGCCGGCCGCGACGCCATCCGCCCAGCAAGCAAACAACCAGCCTTCAGTGCCCGCCGCATCTTCGCCCGCGGCAAGCGAGCCGGCGACGACGCTGCCCGCTGAAGTCCTCACCGCTGCGACGGTCACCGCGCCCGAGCGCGTTGTCGCGGGCGCGGCGTTCGCCGTCTCCTGGACCGGGCCGGACAATCGCGGCGATTTTCTGACCATCGTGCCCGTTGATTCCCCCGCGGACAAGTTCACTGACTATCGCGAAACGAGCGCCGGCGCATCGTTCGAGTTGACAGCCCCCGTTGAGCCGGGCAAATACGAAGTGCGCTACGTCACCGATCGCACACGCACCATTCTTGGGCGCGCGCCGGTTGAGGTGATCGCCGCCGGCGCGACGATCAATGCGCCGGCCGAGGTGGTGCTTGGCTCCAAGTTCGAGGTGACATGGACCGGGCCGGATAACCAGGGCGACTACATCACGATCGCGCCGAGCGACTGGCCGGACGACAGATACTCCAATTTCACGAATGTGCGGGAGGGATCGCCGCTGACGCTGACGGCTCCGACCGAGACTGGCGAATTGGAACTGCGCTACATCACCGGCCAGGGGCACAAGGTGCTGGCGCGGCGGGCGATCAAGGTGCTCGCTGCGGAGGTCGCGCTCGGCGCGCCTGATGAGGCGATCGCCGGCTCAACAATCGCGGTGACGTGGACCGGTCCCAATAATTCTGGCGATTACATCACCGTTGTGGAAAAGGCGCTACCCGACGGCCAGTACCGCAACTACACGAACACCGCGTCGGGTTCGCCGCTGAATCTGCTGTTGCCGGTGATGGATGGCGAAGCGGAGATCCGCTACATGACCGGCCAGGGCGGCAAGGTGCTGGCGCGGCGTTCGATCAAGATCAAATCAGCGGTGGTTACGCTCGCCGCCGCGGCCGAGGCGAAAATCGACGGCGATGTGAGCATCACATGGACCGGACCAGACAATCCCGGCGATTACATCACGATCGTGCCGAAGGGCACGCCTGATGGTGAGTACCGTGCGTACGCCAACACCACTGCGGGCTCGCCGCTGACGGTGAAGGCCCTTAAGGATCCCGGCGAAGCGGAAATCCGCTACATGACCGGCCAGGGTGGCAAAGTGCTGGCGCGCATTGCGATCAAGATCGTTTCGTGAGCGCGCGATGCCGTCGATGTGATGGTTGATCACACAAGCGAGCGACCGACCGCGGGCGATTCCGCGCGTGGGCGCATCACATCCCGCAGCCGTAGAAGAACTTGCCTTCGGCGATCTTGCCGTTCTTCACCGTGTACAGCGCGGTCTCGCTCATGTTCATGCGCTGGTTGGCCATGGGGCCTTCGCTGGCGGTGCAGTCCATGGTCATGGGGCAGACGAACTGGTCGCCGTTGACAATGGGCTTGCCGACAGTCGCGCCGTGCACGGTGGTGATCTTGGCGAACTTCTCTGCCTTGGCGAGGATGTCGGCCTTGCCTTCGGTGATGCGCGGGCAGCCGGGGCCTTCCATCGCCTCGACGTGGCGTGCGTTGTCGGCGTAGAGTTCCTTGATCGCGTCAAGGTTCTTGCCGGTCGAGCAGAGTTCGACCAGGCGGGCGGCGACCTTGGCGGTGGCCTGATGCTCGGCCGAGGGCGGTGGCGTTTCAAAGCCGGGCTTGGAGGGTTTCGCGGAAGTGGTTGGTGACGGTGCGGTGGTGGTGCTCATGCGGAAATGATACCCCGTGGTCGGCCTCGCTGATTTCCTGCGCGAAGCGCTCCACTACGGAGTTCCGAGCCATCCGCAGGTCATCCCCCTGCGATAGCACCGATGACCATGAACGGCTCGCGCCCTTCAGTCACTTCGATCGGAAGGAGTTTGTCGTGCGGATCGTGGGACCAGTCCTTGCCGCAGACGAAGAACCTGATGAACGGTCGGCGTTGCAGCGAGCCGTGGTCGCGGATCGTGCCACGCAGCATGGGATGCCGGTCTTCCAACGCATCCAGGACGCGTTTGATCGTGATCGGCTCGCCCCCCACGGCGGCGAGGTCGAGAAGCACATCGCCATCGACGTGCGCCAGGTTCCGCAGATGAAATGGAATGACCACGCGCACCATGTCGCCGATCATATCCGCCGCATCGTTCGTGACGCGTCAACTCTCGGATGCGGGCGCCGTCGCGGCGGCGGCTGACTTCCCCGCCGCGTCACGCCTCGCCTTCGCCGACGTCAATAGAATAACAATGATCAAGATCGCCAACAGCACGATGGACGAGCCGATGGTGCCGAAACCGATTCCGCCCTTCTCCGGCGGCTTGGTGAGCACGTCGCCCATCGTCGCGCCGAACGGCCGCGTGAGCACGAACGCCGCCCAGAACAGCGCGACGTGCGAGATCTTTGTGAAACGCATCGCCAGCACGACCAGGCCGATCAAGCCTGCGATCAGGAGTGCGCCGCCGGCGAATCCGAGGCCGGAGTCATCTGCCAGGAAATCGCCAAGAGCCGTGCCAAGCGTGTTGGAAAACAGGATGGAGACCCAGTACATCACCTCGGCACGGTGCGTGCGGATGTTGCTGACCGAAAGCGTGCCCTCCATGAACTTCCAAATTCCCAGCGACATCAGCAGCAACGACAGCAGGATCGCGCTGCCCTTGGCGTAGCCCAGTCCCAGCGTGCGATCCATGTAGTCCGACATCGTCGTGCCCGCGGTGCTGGTTGAGAGGATCACCGCCCAGTAGAGCCAAGGGTGGAATCGCCTGGAGAGCAGCTGGCAGGTGAGGGTGACGAGGAACACGCTGAAGAGGATGATGGTGCTCAGCGCGTAGCCGATGTTCAGCGTCATCGAGAGAAGGTCGCCCGCTGTCTCGCCCAGCGTGGTGGCGCAGATCTTCATGATCCAGAACGCCAGGGTGATCTGCGGCAGTTTGTTCAGGGCGATCCTCGTTGTGAAGGCGCACGGATCGGCGCAAAGATCCGGCTGATCCGGCCGCCAAGCGTACTTGAAGGGTAATGGCTGACTGCATCGACTGCAGCGTGGTCGAATCGCGGTGGCTGCTGAACGCCTACACTCGATGCCTATGCCCACCAAAGCCTACGCCGCCCAGTCCGCCACGTCGCCCATCTCGCCCTTCACCATCGAGCGTCGCAAGCCGCTGGCAACGGATGTCGCCATCGACATCCTCTTCTGCGGCGTGTGCCACTCCGACATCCATTTCGCGCGGAACGAATGGGGCATGTCGCAGTACCCGATGGTGCCCGGCCACGAAATCCTCGGGCGCGTCACCGCCGTCGGAACCAGCGTGAAGAAATTCAAGGTCGGCGACCTCGCGGCTGTCGGCTGTCTCGTCGATTCCTGCCGCTCATGCGACGCGTGCAAGAAGAACCTTGAGCAGTTCTGCACCGGCGGGCCGACGTTCACCTACAACGGCGAAGACAAGCACATGGGGCCGGGAGCCGTGACCTATGGCGGATACTCGACGTCGGTCGTCGTCGATGAGAAATACACGCTGAAGGTCCCCGCGAATCTTGATCCGGCTGCGGCGTCGCCGCTGCTGTGCGCGGGCATCACATCGTACTCGCCGATGAAGAAGTGGAACGTCGGCAAGGGCATGCGCGTGGGCGTCGTCGGCTTGGGCGGGCTCGGCCACATGGGGGTGAAGTTCGCCGCCGCGCTGGGAGCTGAGACAATCCTCTTCACCACATCGCAGTCGAAGGTGGCGGACGGCAAGCGTCTAGGCGCGCACGACGTCATCATCTCCAAGGATGCCGACGCGATGGCGAAGCATGCCGGCACATTTGATTTCATCCTCGACACGGTCTCCGCTGATCATGACATGAACGCGCTGCTGGGCATGCTGAAACTCGACGGCACGGTGTGCCTGGTCGGCGCGCCGCCTTCGCCTTTGGCCGTGTCAGCAATGGGCCTGTTCTTCCCGCGCAAGAACCTGTCGGGCTCGCTCATCGGCGGCATCGCCGAGACGCAGGACATGCTGGACTTCTGCGGCAAGCACAACATCGTCTGCGACATCGAGATCATCAAGATGCAGCAGATCAACGAGGCATATGAACGCATGCTGCGCAGCGATGTGAAGTACCGCTTCGTGATTGACATGGCTTCGCTGAAGGCGTGATGCCTCGCGCAGAAGAATCACCGCTGAGACGCTGAGGGTGCAGTGGAAAATCGCTGACGCGCCGGTCCAACCGTACGACTCTACTGCTTCACGCGCTCAAGCAACACCAGGTTCTGCACGTTCGGCTCGGCCTGCAGTTCCCAGGGCTTGACTGCGATCAGGTCGTTGTTCATGTGGTCCTTGTACACATCAACCGGATAGACGACCGCCAACCGCCGATCGAAGGCGATGACGACCTTGGGCTGGATCACGTCGTAGTCGACTTTGCGCCAGGTTCCGCCGGTGATGTCGCCGGTCGCGCTGGTGTTCAGGCTCCATTCCCAGCGCATCACGCGGTTCCAGCCGGGCGTGTTGAACA
>CAZCGB010000167.1:0-6238 GCA_964498045.1 uncultured Isosphaeraceae bacterium | reverse complement strand
CGGATCGCGCCCATCGCTTTGTGGACCAAGATGATCGAGAAGGAGCGCACGCGGCGGGCATGCGCCAGATGGAGTTCTATGAGCAGTTGGAGCGCGAGGGCGAAATCTCCATCATCCGCGGCAAAGCCGAGGTCGAGGTCGGCTTGTCGCCGCGTGCGTTGATTCTGATGGAAGGCGCCGATCCGATCCGTTCGCCCGACGAAGTCGCCGACTGGCACGCGCGCGGACTGCGCATGCTTGGTCTGTCATGGGCTTCCGGTTCGCGGTACGCGGGCGGCAACGGCGATGGCGGACCGCTCACCGCAATTGGCCGGGAAATGATCGACGCCCTCGACGCACATGGCGTCATCCACGACGCGTCGCATCTGAGTGACGCAGCGTTCGAATCCGTCCTGTCGTGCGCCAGGGGGCGAATCGTCGCGTCGCATTCGAACTGCCGGGCATTGCTTGAGCCAACCCAACGGCACTTGCACGACGACCAGATTCGCGCGATCGCCGAACGAGGCGGCGTGATCGGACTCAATCTCTATGGCAAGTTCCTTGCGAACGGCAGGCGCGCGACGCTGGACGACTGCCTGAACCATGTCGAACACGTCGCGTCAGTCGCCGGCCGGCGCGATGTGGTCGGGTTGGGTTCAGACATGGACGGCGGCTTTCAGCCTTGCGACCTGCCCGAAGGGCTCGACCATCCCGCGAAGCTCGGCGCGCTGGCGGATGGTTTGGGATCGCGAGGCTGGAGCGCGGCCGAGATCGAAGGATTCGCATCCGGAAACTGGCTGCGCGTTTTGCGCGCGGCCTTGCCGTAGGTCGCGCGCGTTCGCCGCCCCTCGACGCCTACTTCACCACGTTCAGCGGCGCGGAATACCAGGCGGTTCTGTCGCCCAGCGTCACCGGAGCCAGCACATGCAGATGCCAGTCGCTTCCGTGAAGATCCGCGACCGTGGCCGGTTCGCTGGTGAAGACGTGGCACACAGCCGTGCCTGCGGCAGGGTCGATTCGATGCTGCGTGCATGCCATCGCCAGCAGTTCACGATGCGCATGCGCCCATTGCTCGACGACCGGCAACTCGCGCAAACTGCTTTCTCGCGCAAGCAGATGCATGCGGCCTCGCTCATCCACGGCGAGCTCGATCCGTTCATGATCTGGCGGACGAACCGGAAGCGCGGTCAGCCCGGCGACGAATCGCGCCAGCGGGATCGGCTGGCCTCGATCGTCCGGCTCGACGATCGGCCTCTGCGAGGCGGGGGGCTTGTGCTCCAGACTCATCACCACCTTCGGCGGCAGCTTGGCGCCGGCGACGCCGGCCGCTCCCGATGCGATCGCGCTGAGCAGATCCGCCCGTTCGGCTTCGGTGACGATCGCGGGCGATGGGGCGGACGGCATCGTCCGCGGCGAAGACGGCGAAGCCGAAACCGCCGGTGACGTGGGAGTCGGCGCGCTGGCGGCCGCCGCCGGGCGCGTTGGCATGAACGGCGTGAGCGCGGGCGGCGGCGACTGCTCGAACTCTCGCGCGGGCGTGCGCAGAATCCTCCGCGCGTCGTGCACAAACGTTTCCGGCGGAGGCGAGATGCGGCCGGCGATTTCGGGAGGCATCGCCTGTTCGTTCGCTTGTGCTCGCGTCTGTGGCTGTTGATGCCCGAAGGCGGGCTGTTCAGTTGGTGTTGTCGGGTGCATCTGAGCCTGTTCGATCCATCCGCGGACGTCAATCACGCCCGGCGTCGCTTCCTCGCCAAAGGTGACGTAGCGTGTGCATTTGATTCCGGCGTCCATGCGCGGCAGCAGGGCGACAAGCTTCACTTCCACGCCCAGGAAACTCACCGTCGTGCGATTCAGTCGATCGATCGCGGCCTCAGCCGCCTGCGTATCGCAACCGACCATCGCCATGCCCATCGATGGCAGGGTGCGATGCGGATGCGTGGCCGCGCCAACGAGTTCCTTGATGGTCTGGTACGCCGCGACGATCGCGGCCTCATCAGCGCTGGAGAGGATGGTGATGCGGTCCGGTCGGCAATCGATGGCTTCGTCGGTCGAGAGCCGCTCGCCGCCACGCAGAATCCAGACGTCGACGCAGGATGAGAGATCGTGAATCGTCTGCTGCAACGGCATGCGCAAGGGCGCGGTGGCATACGACTCGGGCGCGCGAAGCAGTTGCAGTGTGGGCTCGGCGCCATCCAGGCGGATCAGGCCGACCGTTCCGACCTGCCGCGCGAGAAGATCGGCATAGGGAACCAGCCAAAGTCCGGCTCGAACGGGGAGGTGGCCGACAACGAGCAACTCGGTCAGCATCGATCGATCGGTGGCGGAGGCGGAGGCGACGGAGCGAGCCAGCGAAGCAGTGGCCGCATGCGGGTCGAGGGGCGGCTGGGGCTGGGGCGCCGTGAGAAACATCGCCGCCAGTTCATCAAATGGATCAATGCGGTTGTTCATGGTGGGAGCAGTCGACGATCAATTCCTTCTTGTCATGCATGGTTCGCCGATTGCTGCAAGCTGAACGCCGTTCAATTGCTCACGCGACCTCGATCAAACTGATTGGTTCGCCATAGGTGTTCAGGAGATGCTGCGGGTTATGCGGGTCGGCGACCCAGCGGCCATCGATGACAAGCCGGTATTGGTATGTGCCGGCCGGCAATTCGATGATGCGCTCAAAGACGCCCGCGTCCTCGTTGCGCCGCATCGGATGAGCATCGGGCGACCAGCCATTGAAACTGCCGGCGATGCTGATCGATCGTGCGCCATTCAAAGGCTGCAGGAAGAGCAGGCCGCGCGACGTTGCACGCACTCCAAAGAGATGCGCAGGCGCCGGGACAGATGATTCGGGTGTGTACTCGTCGTGTGCATCGCCCGGACTGTTGTCGCCCACGAGTGACATCGCCTCGGCATCACTGATCGCTGAAAGGTCGCCGCCATCGAACGCGGCGTTTGGTATCAGTGGTGAAATCGAACGCACTCCGCCCGCCCGTTGATCGACCACGCGACGCGCCAGTTCCGCGGCCCGCGAACCCAAAGGCATCGGTGGCGAGGCACTTGTCGTGCGGCCGTGCGAAGGTGGGGAGATTGTGGCGCCGGATGTTTCCGACATCAGGGCCGGTGAATGGATGCCTGCGGTGATCGGCTGCCCGCTTCCCCCCTGGAATGCTGCCGCGCCGGGCATGACTTCGATCTGCACCTGCGGACGAATCATGTGCTCTTCAAGCCAGTCGGCGAGCGTCTCAAAGTCGCGGCAGGCTTCCGAATCCGGCGCGTATTCCAGAACGGGTTGGCCGAAGCTCGCCGCCTCGCGCAACACCTCGTGCTCGCGGATCACGGTGGGGATGATCTGTCCTGCGAATTCACGCCGCAACGCGCTGAGAATGTTCGTCGCCAGGCGCGAGTTCGGATCGTGCAGCGTCGCCAGCAGGTGGCAGGCGATGGGCCGGCCGATGTGCTGGATCAGGCGTTGAATGGTGTTCCACTGTTTCGCCGCGCCGCGCAGGGAAAAGAATCCGGTCTCCACGGGAATCAGCGTCTCTCGCGAGGCCCGCAGCGCGTTGAAGGTGAGCAGGCCGATCGTGGGGGAGCAGTCGATGAGCGCGCGATCGTAGTGGGGCGCCAGCGCGTGCAGCAGGCTTTCGAGGCGCCGATCCTTGTCAGGCATCGCGTGCAATCCGCCGCCGGGCGCCTCCAGCGAGGCCAGCGTCATGGTGCTGGGCGCGAGATGCAGATTGCGACTGACTTCCCAGACGAGTCCAGCGGGATTGAAGTTCGCGTGATCTGCGAGAAGAGCCTGGCCGATGGTGAACTCAATGCGATTCTCGGGCACGCCCAGGCCGGCGGCGCAATGCGACTGTGGGTCCATGTCGACAAGAAGCGTGCGCAGGCCTCGTCGCGCGTAGATGGCGGCGAGATTGATCGCGGTGGTGGTCTTGCCGCAGCCGCCTTTCTGGTTGACGATCGCAATGGTTCGCACAACAGGCTTCCTTGCCGGTATTGGTTTCTTGGGCGGGAGCAGGGGGGGAACAGGCGCGGGACGCGCGGAGTTTGCGCCCGGGACGTTTATCGGAACTCCCCATGTTCGCGCTTGAATAGAGGCGATTGTCGAGAAAAACGAGTCCTGAGCCATCCGATCCCGCATGCCATGCCGCCGGATCGCCGTTGCGTCGATGTGCAAGGAGGAAGTTGGCTCATCGCGGCGTGACGCGCCACAGCGTCACCTGGCCGGGCCATCCGGCGTCGCGCGGCAACTCCGTGGAACGCACCACAGCCTCGGCTGTCGCGGGCATTCGACGCTGACGCAGCCAGAGGTCGAATTCATGCGGGGCGTTCTGCGTTCGACCGGCGATGACCCAGAAGGCCTCGCCACGTTCGATCGTGTTGGCAATCTCACGCCGCTGGTCGGCATCCGCAATCCCAAGCACAGCCTGCAGATGTGTTTGACCGGCTGAGACGTTGAGAACGGGCGAGGGCCGCGCGGCCATGGCTGTGGTGGATTCATCCACGAACTGACGAATCGCATTGCCGAAGCCGGGCTGGGGAGCCCAGATCTGCTGATGGTCATAGTACGAAACGAACGCGAGGGAAAGGGCGGCAAGCGTTGTCGCAGCGATCGGCGGCGTGAGTTTGAACCTGAGAAGGAAACTGCGCGTCGATTCGCGCTGCAGCCACCATGCCGCGAGCAGCGCCGTCTGCGGATAGGCGATGGCCACGTAATCCGAGCGTTTTCCCACGCTGAGGCTGAACAGTCCGATCGTCAACAGCATGAACATCGCGGCGGCCCGCATCCACATGTCAGGCGCGCATGTCTGTTTGGCGCTGGAGGGGCCGATCACTGTCCGCTGGCGATTTCGCCACATTACCCATGTCGCAAGGATGGCGAAGATCGTCCACGGCAGAAAGCGGGTGATGAAGTAGAACGACAGATACGGAATCTCGCGCAGCCAGACCAGCGTGCCCTCCCGCGCGCCTTCGCGTCCGGTACCAGTGACGCGGCCATAGATTTCGTTGAACCACAATTCCTGTTTCAGATGCGTCGGGTTGATCCGCCAAACGCCATACACCCACGCGCCGCAAACCAGGAGCGTGAACAGCATGCCGACGGCTGGGTGGAGGCGACGGATCGCACGCCAGTCTCCGGCGACGTATCGCGCAGCGAGCAGCGCGTACACGACGATGACGAACGCTGCCGGGCCTTTGGTCAACCCTGCGAGAGCGACGGCAAGCCAGAAGACTACGGCATTGCCGCCTCGTGAATTCGTGATGAACTCTCGAGTCGCGCAGATCCACGCGATGAGCATCCACAGCATCAGCAGCATGTCCGGCCGCGCGAGGAAGCCAAGCTTGAAGATCGCGTAGCTGCTGACGAACATCATCGCCGCCAGCCAACCGAGCTCATCGCACCTGATGCCGCGCCCTAACCGCACAAGTAGCAGCCAGCATGCGAGCATTGCGGCGGTGCTGGGGAGCTTGTGGGCGATCTCACTGTTGAAGCCCATCCACTTCACGCCCGGCGCGGCCAGCCAGTTGTACAGCGGAGGCTTGGTCGCAGGCAGCTCGCCGCGCTCGACGGGGAGTACCCAGTGCGATCCGCCATGCACGATGATGTCGGTGGTGTATGCAATCGTCTTCGGCTGCGTCTGGTCGTACAGGTCGCTCGGGCCAGTGAGGCGCAGTGCGAGCATCGCCACCAGGGCGGCGATGCTGCAGAGAATGGCCCCGACGCGCCGGTGCGACGATGCGTTCGGGGAAAGCGGGCCGCCGGCGTTCAATCAACCGCTCCGACCGCACGCCACGCGTCGCGCACGATTTGTCCGGGCACGTCATCAACCAGTTCCGCCCCGCCGGCAGGGCAAGGAAGGACCAGGCGAATACGGCCTTCTTCCACCTTCTTGTCGAATCGCATCGCATGCATGAGTCGATCGATGGAAACGCCGTCCGCAGCAAGCACGGGTAGGTCCAGTTTCACCAAGGCGTCGAACAACGGATCGCCATCGTTGGCGTTCATGCGTTTGAGGGAAGTCGCCACGTGCAGCGCGGCGACCAATCCCGTTGCGACGGCTTCGCCGTGACGAACGTCCAGATCCTCGATGGACTCAAGGGCATGCGCAAATGTGTGGCCGAGGTTGAGCAGCGCGCGGCGGCCGCTCTCGCGTTCGTCTTCGGCGACGATCTCCGCTTTGATTGTCGCACAGCGCTCGATGAGTTCGACAATCGTCTCCGTTCGAAGTGCGAGAATCGCGTCCGCCTGCTGCTGCAGCCAGAAGAG
>CAZCGB010000166.1:0-6247 GCA_964498045.1 uncultured Isosphaeraceae bacterium | reverse complement strand
GCCAGCGCGCCAAGTCCTCGAGCTCGGTGACGACGGTGCTTTGCATGGGGGAAGAGCATCCTAGCGCAGCGTCCCTTCGGGCGGCCCGGATGCAACCGCATGGATACACATCCGGCGTGCGGAACGCGACATTTCGCCGGGGCAGACCGGCGGGCGCGGCAGACAGCGCCGCCAACGCAAGCCCGCTCATCGCGATGCGTATTGATCGTGCACGTCGTGTATTCATTTGTCTTGCTCCGAAGCGGATGTCTCTGACCCGCTGGAATTGGCAAGGCTGCCGTGGCTCGGCCGTCAGCGGGACCGGCAGTCTAAATCGCCGCCAGAGATTGCGAAAGCGCTGCCTCGCGTCGCGCAGGCTGATTCGATCGGCCCATGTCAACGCGAGGGAGAGGGGCGTCTCGCACCGCATTCGCTTACTCGCGGCGGCGGGCGGGTATCTTCTCGCTTCGCCCTTGCAGGCTTCCGACGTTCTATTGCGCCTGTCCGTCTTGTCATCCTCATGCTGCTGCCTGTCCTTGCCATCCAGGATCAGATCGTTCAACGGCTTCGCACTGCGAACCGGCTGGTGCTGACCGCGCCGACGGGATCGGGGAAGACCACGCAGGTGCCGCAGATCGTGTTTCGATCGGGCATCGTGCCCGCCGACCAACAGATCATCGTGCTGCAACCGCGGCGGCTGGCGACGCGCATGGTCGCTGCCCGCGTGGCGAAGGAGATGGGCTGCCCGCTTGGCGGACTCGTCGGCTACCAGACGCGGCACGACAGCGCGGTGTCGAATGCCACGCGCATCCGCTTCATGACCGAAGGCCTGATGCTGCGGTTGCTGCAGAGCGATCCGATGCTGAAAGGAATCGGCTGCGTCATCCTTGATGAGTTTCACGAGCGGAATCTGCCTGCGGACATCTCGCTTGGATTGCTCGCGGCGTTGCAGGAGAAAGCAAGGCCTGATCTCAAATTGATGGTGATGTCGGCGACGCTCGATGCGAAGGCCGTCGCTGCGTATCTGCATTGCGATGCGTTGGAGGCGGGCGGGCGGTTGCATCCGGTGGAGGTTTCGTATCTCGCAAAGCCTGTGAATGCGATGACGGAACCCGTGTGGGAGCAGGCGGCGAAGGCGCTGCGAAATGTGTTGGAGGCTGAACGCGAAGCGGCAAGCCGAAGTGCGGAGCGCGGGAAATCAGGCGACGTGTTGATCTTCATGCCCGGCGTGTACGAGATCTCGCGCACGATCGAGGCGTGTCAGAAGATGATCGCAAGCGATGCACGCGTGGATGATGCGGAGGTGCGGTTTTTCCCGCTGCACGGCTCGCTCACGCCCGCGCAGCAGGACGCGGCGACTGAGCCGAACAACGATCCGATGCGCCTCCGGAAGGTCATCGTCGCGACCAACGTCGCGGAGACGTCGATCACGATCGACGGCATCCGTTTCGTCATCGACAGCGGCCTGGCGCGCATCCACCGCTTCGATCCCAAGCGCGGCCTGAACGCGCTGCGCGTCGAAGCCATCAGCAAGGCCTCGGCCGACCAGCGCGCGGGGCGTGCGGGCAGGACCGGGCCGGGCTTGTGCATGCGATTGTGGACATCGAAGGATCACGGCACGCGGGCGGACCACGATGAACCCGAAGTGCGGCGCCTCGACCTCTCGGAGGCGATGCTCACGCTGATGGCGATGGGCGTTCAGGACGTGTCGAAGTTCGGCTGGCTGCAGCCCCCCACTGTCGAATCGCTGACGCGCGCGAACGCGCTGCTGCACGATCTCGGCGCGATTGATGAGAATGGCGCAATCACAAGCGACGGCCGCGTGATGGCGGAGTTCCCCGCGCATCCGCGATTAGCCCGCATCATGCTGGATGCCGCCAAGCGCGGCTGCCTGCGGCGCGCGATCACCTGGGCGGCGATCATCAATGAGCGCGACATCTTTCAGCAGGTCAGGCAGAGCGTGCTGCTGCGGTTCCTGGAGAAGGACGAGCCGCCATCAGATATTGCCGCTTGCGAGCGGGCATTCGAGATGCTGCGCGAGGCGAAGTTCGACGGCCGGCGCTGCGGCGACATTGGCGCGAACGGCGGCGCGTGCAGGGACGTCGATCGCACCGCGACGCAGTTCGCGGCGGTGTGTCGGCGATTGAAGTTCAATATGGACGGCCCGAACCGCACCGACGACCTGATCAAGTCGCTGCTCACGGCATTCCGCGATCATTTGGCGGTGAAGATCGAGCGCGAGCGGCCGAACTGCGCCATGCCCGGCCGGCGCAAGGTGATGCTGGACAAGGAAAGCGTGGTGCGCAATGCGGGGCCTTTGATCGCGCTGGAGATGAGCGAGATCGGTCGCGGCGACACCGCACAGACGATGCTCGCGATGGCGAGTCATGTCGATCCCGCCTGGCTGCTGGAAGTCGATCCCAACGGCTTCGCCACGCGGCACGAACTGATGTGGAACGCACAACAGCAGTCGGTCGAGGCTGTTGAGCAGAGCACCTATCGCGGTCTTGTGCTTGATCAGACAGTGCGCCCGCCGCAGTCGGCGACGGACCTGGATGCGGCAGCGGCGATGATCGTCGAGCGGCTCGTCACCGGCGAACTCAAACTCGAAGGCTGGAATGAGAAAGTCGAACAGTGGCTGACGCGATCGCGCTGCGTGGCGAAGTGGTTCCCCGAGCGTGGCATGATCACCTACGACGCGGACGATGTGCGATTGATTCTGCACGAGATCGTCGGCCGCAGCGCGCGGTTCAACCAGGTGCGCGACAAGCCGTGCATTGATTTCGTGCGCAATGCGCTGAGTTGGGACGAGCAGCGATTCATCGAGAAGATGGCTCCTGAATCCATCGCGCTGCCCAACGGCTGGCACATGAAGCTTGAATACGCGAACGACGGACCGGCGCCTGTGGTCAAGGGGCGTGCGAAGATCCAAGACTTGTACGATCTCACAGACACGCCGCGCATCGCGGGCGGCAGGCAGACGGTGCTGCTGGAGATTTTGGGCCCGAATCGGCGGCCGGTGCAAGTGACGAGCGATCTCGCTGGGTTCTGGACGAATCTCTACCCGGAACTGAAGAAGGAACTCAAGCGGCGGTATCCGCGGCATGAATGGCGGTGAGGTTTACGCCGCGTTAGGAGATGATTGGCGGTGGACCCGGGGCGGTGCGATGCTTGCGAGGGGCAGACTGGTGATTCGGTCGATGGGCGCCTGCACGCATCGCTTAGCCCCGGCTTGGTTCGCGTTCGACGCACGCGTGGCCAAAGGAAAACCCTCCCGGCGGCCGGGAGGGTTGGAATGGCATCACCCTGGATTGGCTGGGTTCACTGCTTCGGCTGCTGCTTGTCGATGAGTTTGCCGAGCATCTCTTCGAGTTGCGCGAGACGTTTGTCGAGGCGGTCGAGTTGGGCTTCCACGTCGCTATCGCCGGCATTGCCTTGATTCTCGCCGTCGCCGGCCACGTGCATTTTGATCGCGCCTTGATACTTCTTCATCGCCTCTTCGATGGACTTCTGAATCTGCGGCTGGAGTTCGGCGATGCGCGGCTGAATGGTTGCCCATTGCTCCTTCAACTGGCCGAGTTCCGGCGCGACGAAGACGCGGTCCTTGAGCTGTGGGAAGCCTTCGAGGCCTTTGAGGTTGATCGCCATGTCGCCGCCGAGCGGATTGAACATGTCGCCACCCATGGCGTCGGGTTCCTTGCCGATGAGTTTCGCGCTGCCGAGCTTCTTGGCGTCATAGCCCAGCAATTTGATCTTGACGTCCTTGGGCTCGCCCGCCTGGATGACGTGCAGCGAGCAGGAATCGCCCGGCTGCTTCGCGCCGAGCACCTTGCGGATGGTGCCAGCGTCGGCGATGTCGCTGCCGTCGATGCTGACGATGACGTCGTACTCGCCCAGGCCCGCGACTTCGGCGGGCAGGCCTTCGAGCACGCCGGTGATCATGGCGCATTTTCCGGGCTTGAGGTGCAGGTGTCGCTCGAGCGCTTCGCCGGGCTCGGTCATGTGCACGCCGATCATGACCTTGGGGGCTTCACCTTCGTCGCCGCCGACCCAGAAGGCGTTGTTCTGACCTTCGCCGCCACCGCCATTGAAGGCGCGGAACCTGAACGCTCCATTCTGGCCGTTGCCGCCGCCAAAGAGATTGACGTCTTTGAGCGGCTGGCCATTCTCATCAAGGATGATGATGCGGCCGTCGTCTTCGCGGCGGATCTGATCCTGCGGGACCTCCTTGCCGTTGCGCTTCACCGAGACGTTGCCGTTGTCGATGCGGACTTCGATGACCGACTGGTCGCCATCGTCGCCGTTGACTGACGTGGTGCTGACCACCTTCATCTTGCCCGATGTCTGGACTGACGACTGGCCCGACGATTGGCCGCCAGCCTGCGCCGTGGCGCCGGCCTGGGCCTTGCTTTGAGCGAGGGCGTTTCCGGCAGGTGTGACGGAAAGCAGAAGCGCTGTCGCGAGTGTGAGTCTGATGTTCATGGTGTTGTTCCTGAGAGCGAGCGGTGTGCGGAGTTTCGGAATTGTCGTGAATCGCGGCCGAAGCCGACAAATGAATGCGTGCGAGTGAAGACCTTCGAATGCGCATCTGTCGTCATGCGCTTGCGGTTGTCGCGGTCACATCGTGCGCCGCAGCGGCTGGCGATATCGGGCGAGCGTGGCCTGGCCGCTGTCATCGGTGCCTTCGATCTTGTAAAGGTCAGGCACGATGGCGCGTTCGACGACCTGCCGAACAAAGATGATCTCGAAGCCCTGACCTGACGCGGCTGGTCGTGATTCCACAAGCATTTTTCCCGGCACCTCGCCCAGCACGCTGCCATCCTCCTTGCCTGTCGCGAGATATTGATCGAAGAGCTGGCCGGCGGTCTGAACAATCGTCTCGCCTGGGCCGGCCGTCGCGCCGCCGGTATTGACGTTCTTCTGATTGAACTGCACGGAGGCGATGATCGTGATGACCGCCGCAGCGAGCCAGCCAGTCCATGCGCCGAATCGATTGAACCGCAACTGCGGATGCGCGTGCGAATGGCCGCGCCCATCGTGACGCGAACCGATGCGGCCGGCGATGGCGACATCCGCGGGCAGAGCGACGCGGTCAGCTGTGTCGCCCGCGCTGCGCAGCGCGCTGCGCAGCGCGGCGGCGTCGCGCTGAGACTCGGCGAGTTCACGCCAGAGTTTCGGCTCCTGCGCCGCGAGGCCTTCCAGCTCACGCCACTGCTCGGCGGTGGCCTCGCCGTCGACGACGTGGGAAATCAGAATGTCCGCTCGCTCGGTGGTGGTCATGGCTTGGAACCTTTCGCTGTACGCGATCATGGCAGGACAACGGAAGAAGAGTCTGAGGCATCGGCGTTCGCAACGGTCACGCCGACGGGGACTTCGCCCGCCTGCTCGCGCAACATGCGGCGGGCGCGCGAGACGCGCGTGTCGACCGTGGCTTCCGGGATGCCGAGGATTTCGGAGATCTGGCGCGTTCGAAGCCCATGCACCGCTTTCAGCAACAGCGGTTCGCGATAGCCTTCGGGTAAGGATTCGGCCAGGCGCATCACGCGCCTTGCCTCGTCGTTGGATTCGTAGGCGGCGAGATTCGATTCGCCACGCGATGCGTGCTGCAACGAGGGCGATGAAGAGTTCGGATCACTTTCCAATCGCTGGACGGGCTTGGCGCGTTCGCTGCGGCCGGCCGCGCGGGCGGCGTTGATCGCCACCGTGCGAAGCCACGCCCGGACGTTGCCGGCTTCACGAACGGTGTGGATCTTGGTGAGTATCGTCATCGCCACTTCCTGGAGCAGGTCTTCCAGGTCTTCGGAGCGGGGCTTGTAGGTGATGAGCACGGCGGCGACCCAGCGGCGGTGCGCGTGCCACAGCGCCTGGATGGCGCGGCGGTCGCCTTGCATCGCTGCCTCCTCCACCGATCGCTCGGCTGGGCCGTCCAATTCGCTGATCACCTGTCGCTCCTGCGGTCCGCCCGCCCCCCGCAATGTGATGCGCGAGCCAACTGTTTCTGCCAGTCCGAAGGAGGAAAGTTGCTGGGAATGCGGAGATTATCTGCTATTCCTGCCGTGAAGGAGCGGAAAAGACGCTCCAGCGACGTAGCCTTTGCCGATCCGCGAACGAATCATTTCCAGCATTCCACGCCAGGACCGAGATCTCGCACGCATGATTCTCCATAAGCACTCAGGTGTCTTGCGAATCGCATTAGCCGCCGCCGTCATAGGGTGGCAGGCTGTAATTGCACAGGCGGAGGTGATCTCCGTCTCGCTTGCGTTGCGCA
>CAZCGB010000165.1:0-6254 GCA_964498045.1 uncultured Isosphaeraceae bacterium | reverse complement strand
GCGTGGTCGATGGGGAAGAAGCCGCCCTTGGTCATGTACAGCGGGTCGGTCTTGTCATCAAAGACGTACGAGCCGTCGGCCTGGCGCACGAGCGCGAGTTCCAGGGCAGAGGACATGTTGACGCCGGGCACGTCGTTGAACCACTGGCTGAAGGAGTCGGCGTCCTTGATTCCGCCGGTGGTGGCGCAGGTCTTGACGCCGGCCACGTCGCCCTTTGCCGGATCAAACAGCGTCTGGCAGATCGGACGACCGTTCTTGTCCTTCCACTGCGTGGTGACGCCGTAGCCGCCGCCGACGAACACGGGCTTGTTGTCGGACCCGAGCGTCGTGCGGATGTTGCTGCAGTAGATTGACGCGCTGCAGGGAATCAGCGTGGCGGTGCGGCCGTTCTTGTCGAAGTCGATGTGGCCGCCCGCCACGTTCCATTCCTTGAAATCGCGAACCGTGCCGGTGAGCGTGAGCGTGGCTGGAGGAGTGCTGCCACCGTTGGCGCCTGAGGCACTGGGAATCGCGAGGTGTTCGGGAAGAGCAAGAGGCGCGGCGCCGGCGAGGGCAAGCACGCCGTAGGTGACGAGGGTGGTTGTCGATGTCTGATGCCGCATGGTTCGTGTCTCTGACTGCGATGGGTGCCCCAACCAGATCAACGGTCGAATTCAACCGCAGCCCAGGCAAGCGGCGTCATGGCCCATCGCGGAATCGACCAACGCCCGGCGCGACTTGGCGAAAGCGGGAAACCCCGGGAACCTCGTGGCGAGTTGTGACGACGGCGCGGGCGGCAATGCCGTTATCGGGCAATCTCACGC
This sequence comes from uncultured Isosphaeraceae bacterium, assembly GCA_964498045.1. GTDB lineage: Bacteria > Planctomycetota > Phycisphaerae > Phycisphaerales > SM1A02 > DATKJG01. Next base: position 5,451 of record CAZCGB010000165.1, on the reverse strand, counting down.
TCTCGCAGGCCCGTTGTGGTACACGGTTCAGGTCGCCCCGGCCGGCGCGAGTTGAAGGTGATCCCGATGGTCCGCGGCGGCTTCCTTCGCGGCGCCGTTCTTGAACACGTGCGGCTCACGCGTCATCGCGGCCACCGGAAAAAGCGCGGCCGAGAACGCGCGCAAGCCCGTATGCAACACGGGCGAATGGGCCCGCACGAAGAAACGCAGCGGCTCGGCGACTGCGCCCAGTCGCGCTTTGAACGCATCTGACGTCTGACCCAGCCGGATGTCCGCGCATCCTGAAGAAAACGCATGGTCGAGGTCGGCATAAAAGAGATTGAACAGAACGTCGCCTTCGCCGTTGATCGCGTAATCCACGCCGCTGTACATGTTGTGCCAGGTCCTGCCGGCGGTCATGCTGAACGTGAAGCCCACCGGCGCCGTCCCGCGGCGGATCACCGTCAGCCGGGATTGGCCGGGCATCGAACGCGCGGCATCGATGATGAACTCGCGCGGTATCCGCTCCAGCTTGTACGCCGAGCGACGCCACACCGATTCGTACAGTTCGTGCAGTTGCGTCGTGAAGGCGCGCTCGATGTCGCGCGGCTCCTGGTGATGCTCGATCGCCAGACCGCCCGATTCGATTTTTCGCCGCGACCGTTGCACCTGCGCGCGGTAGCGCGAGCGCATGGACGCCAGGAAGTGTCCGAAATCTCGAAACCCGCCGCTCAACCGATGCATTGGCGGCACATCGCCGACGATGTATCGGTGCTCCGTCAGCCACTGTGCGCACGCGCTCTGTCGGCCGCCGAACTCCTTGAAGACCGTCAGTTTGGCGGCGTGTTTCTTCGCCAGCGCGCGCAGCGCGTTGTTGAGCGCAGCCATCACCAGCGCCGGATCGGCTCCGGGCGCGATGCGCACGTGGCTTTCGCCGGGCGGCGCAGGCAGCCCGCAGAACAGCACGTTGAATCGAAGGAGACCGGGCCAGGCGCGCCGGGCGAATTCGATCGCGCCGCTCGCCGCGGGATGGGCCGAAAGCGTGCCGTCGACACAGAAGAGGCAGGCGCAGGCGAAGGCGGCCGGCGTTCCGTCGGCTTCGCGCAGCATCAATGTCCAAATGCGGCACTGGTCCCGCAGGGTGCGTTCCTGCACGGCGATCAATCGTCGATCCATCGCCAGGTTGTCTTCCTCATGCACGATCGCCCGCCAGTCGGACGACGCCACCTCCAGCACCGAATCATGGATGGTGCAGGTGAGCGATGGGGCGTTCTGGACCGAGAGCATGCGGAAGTCTCCGGACGTGAAGCGTACCCAACGCCGTCCGCGCGCGAAAGCGGCGCGGCCTGCTGTGAACAATTCTTTCGGTGCTGTACGCTGCGGCGCTATGCCTCCGCGGATGAAAGCGACGAGCGTGAAGCGCGGCGTGAAAATCGCCGCGGCGACGGCGCTCTGCGCCGCGCTGCCCGGCTGCGACGCCGTCATTCCGCGCCGCGACCTGCAACTGCTCGCCGCCACACTGCCGCCAGGCCCGGAGGTTTCGCCGGCCGATGTCGAGGTCATCACGGCACGAATTCGCGAGGAGACCGGCGTGGTCGAGTTCGAATTCTCCGACTCGAACTTCGAGCCGGAGATGAAACTGCCGCGCGGCACGGGGTGGATCCTCGGCTTGTTCCTCGGCGACCAGCAGGAGCAGGGCCAATGACGCGGTGTTCCAGCATCATGGTGTTCGTCGCGATTCTCTGGCTGGGGGGGTGCGGCGAATCGCGGCCGCCTCTGGAGGCGTTTCACCGGCTCGACCTGCCCGCGCACTCCGATGCGCCGACGCTCGACCCGTCGATCCACGCGCAGCTCATTGATCAACTGCGCGACGGTGACATGGTTCTTTGCGCCCGCGACGACCCGGTGAGCGCGGTGCAGCGGCTGACCACCGTCGAGCCGACGTATTTCCTGCACTCGGGGACCATTGAAATCGTCGAGAAGCAGCGGGACGGGCGCAGCGTCCGCGAGGCGGTCGTCTGGCATTCCACAGGCGCGTTCGATTTCCTGAAATTGTCGCCGCACATGCTGGGCAAGGTCCGCGGCGAAGTGCGCTCCACGCCGCTGGATGAGTTCATCCGCAATTACGACGCGCTGGAGATCATCCGATTGCCCGACGAGTCGCGGAACGTTCAGATGGTGGAGGCGTGCCGGCGGCTGCATGACGCGCACGTCGCGTTCGATCCGTACTTCGACTGCGTCGATCATCGCGAGTTGTGCTGCACGGAGTTCACCGCCGTGGTCATCGAGCAGGGCGGGTACACCTTCGACCTGCAGCCGGCGCCGCGCACCGCCAACCAGGCGATCTCGGATCTGCTGACCGGGTGGAACGTCACCGTGCCGGGCGTGATCATGGCCGGTCAGTTCGAGAAGCTCCCCGGCGCGACGACCGTCGCCGTCATCAGCCGCTACGGCCGGCTGGAGACGTACCTGGCGTTTCGCGACGCTTCGCAGCTGATTCATGAGCGCGTGGCATCGGGTCAGGCGGAAGCGCGCGACTTCGCCAACCTTGATCGCGAACATCTCGGGCACTTCTCACCGCGCATGCAGTTGTTCATGCGCGGCGTGGAAGGGCTCGCCATCGCGTCACCCACGCTGGATGCATCGGAACTCCGGCGGCGGAACACGATCGTGTACGAAGCGGTCTTCGGAAGCGGAGAGCCGGGCTAGCGCGGGCTCGCGGTTGACGTGGCTTGACCAAGCCTTCGCAGAAGCCGTTGGACAGCGCTGGAGCAAACGGATTTTGGCGTAAATCCATTCGTGCCCGATTTCAGGGCACTTGGGGTGGGCGATGCACAAACACCGGTTGCGCCCTCGCGCGGGCTCGCAACCGAGTTGGCGTGCCTTCCATTCACAACAGCGGTTGAGCAGCGCTTCAACAAATGGTTTGTGGCGAAAATCCATTCGACATTGGTCTCAAGGCTTCTGGAAAGGTCGATGCCCAACCGCCCAATCCGCTGCAGGTCTCATGATCAGGCGTACGCGCGCGAGATGTCGACTTCCGGGTAGTACCAGCGGACGATGTCATCGTGCGACATCCCGCTGCGGGCCAGCGCCTCCGAGCCATGCTGGCAGAGACCTACGCCGTGGCCGAAGCCATAGCCGTCGAAGATCGCCGTCGCGCCGACGATCGACGCGTGCAGATTGGATGAGCGCAGATCCTTTTCGGGCGGCTTGATCGCGCCGTCAGGGCTGGCGAAGTTCGCGGCTCGCCGGAAGTCCTCGGCGGACATCTCCACGCGATCCTGCTGAGCGTCCATGACCATGATGCGCGTCGGCCGGCCGTTGGGGTTGACGGCTGCGACGTCAATGGCGGCGAGGCGCTGCAGGTTCTCGAGTTCGCTCAAGCCGCGCTCCCGCGCGTAGCCGGCGATGCGCCGCGCCAGGCTTTCGACGGGCTGCTCGATCTTCCATTTGTAGACCGGCGCATCGATGCACACGTCGCTGCCGCTGCGGCCGCGAAGCGGCGGGACGTTGTTGACGGGATTGGAGCCGATGGCGTCGGTGGCGTTCGCGGCGAGCCCGCCGCAGCAGCTGCTGTAATACCCCGAGACGAGCAGTCCGCCGAAGGCCAGCACCTTGCCGCGCGTGGCGAGCACCGCCTCATGCGCGCGATCGTGCTCCACGTTGCCCAGGTACATCTGCGAAGCGGCAGTGTTGGCGACGTCGTAATGACGCCGGCCGGCAAAGATCGCCGCCTCCGTGCAGGCGAAGCTGCGGGCCGCGACCGCCTGGGCCGCGAACGTCTCTGGCTTCCAGCTTGCGTACAGCTCGCCGGCAAGAACGCCCGGCAGGTACGACTCCAGCGGCACGTCGTTCACGACGTCGAACGCACGCGAGGGCGACTTCACCAGCCCCGTGCGCTGATCGATCTCATCCAGATCATGCCGCGAGACCAATCGCAATGTGCCGCGGTATTGCCGCGCATCGTTCGCGCCGCCGCTGACGATGGTGATGACGCCCTGGGCGTCGTCGGTGAGCGGCACAAACTCGATCGTGTCGTACGCATGCACGGAAGCGCGAAATCCCTGTCCATCGACGATGGACCATCCACGATCGGTCATGTCGATCTGCAAAGGCCCCTGCAGCGCCAGGCCGCGGGCGTCGCGCTCCGCCCCGGAGGATTCATGCGCCATCAGCCACTGTCCTTGTGCGCCCACGCGTAGCGGCGGCCGCTTCAACTCGCGCACGCGCAGCACGCGCACGCGCGTGATCGGCTCGGCCGACGGCAGCGGGGGGCGAAAAGTCGCCAGCTGGCCGACGTCATCCAGATTGTGCGGAGGGGCGGCGACAGACGCCGTGGATTGGGCGGCGTCGATGTTCTTGCGCCGGCAGCCCGAAATCACCCATGGCGCGGCGGCGAATGCCCCGGCTTGAAGCAGGAACGCGCGTCGGCTGGTGATGGAAGGTTGTGTCCGCACGTGCCGATGTGGGAAAAGTCCCATGGGGAAGGCCGCCCGACGATCGGGCGGCGTCTTCATCATCTATACGGCCGTCCGACCGTCCGGACTTTGGCCATGCGGGAAATCGTCCGACTCGTGCCGGCCTCAGTCGAGTTTCCGCAGGCCCAGTCCGTAGCCGGTGAGTTTCGTGCGGATTTCATCGAGGCTGGTCGCGCCGAAGTTCTTGACGCCCATGAGCTCGGCTTCGGTGCGCGTCGCCAGATCGCCCAGCGTCTGCACGCCGAGCATCTGCAAGGCCTTGCGGGCACGAACCGAGAGATCGAGCACCGAGATGGGCTTGTTGAGCACGCTCTCGGGCGCGACGCCCTTGAGTTCCTCGTAGATCTCCTTGCGCACGCGGCTGAACTGGCCTTCCACGCCCTGGCCCAGGCGCAGGCCCTTGCTGGTGAGCATGGCCTTGATCTCCACCAGGCTCTGCTCGCCGAAGTTCTTGTACGAAAGCAGTTCGGCTTCGGTGATGCGCAAGAGGTCGCCCAGCGTGCGGATCTGCATCTTCTTCAGGCAATTGCGGGCCCGCACCGAGAGTTCGAAATCAGTCACCGGCGTGTCGAGGATCGCGTTGCGCTTCACCAGGTCGCGTGCGGCCTCCTCGTCGTAGAGCATGTTGCGCGACGCGGTGATGTCCTTGAAGTACAGCCTGGCGCGCTCGTGATTGGGATTGGTGTCGAGGATCTGCTTCAGGCAGCGCTCGGCCTTGCTCACTTCGCCGCGGTCTTCATACAGCACCGCCAGGTTGAGCAGCGCGTTGACATGCGGCTGGTCGCGCCCGACGAGCTGCTCGTAGATTGCCAGCGATTCGTCCTCCTCGCCCAAGAGGTCCAACATGTACGCAAGCTTGAAGGCGTACTCGGGCTTGTCCGAGAGCATCATCGCCGAGCGGAACGCGGTGGCGGCCTGGATGTGATCGTTGGCGGCTTCGGCGGCGAGGCCAGCCTTGTAGTGGGCGTCGGCGGCCCTTGGGTCGGCCTTC
>CAZCGB010000164.1:0-6273 GCA_964498045.1 uncultured Isosphaeraceae bacterium | reverse complement strand
ATTGGCAGACGCGCCAGCTTGAGGTGCTGGTGGGAGTAAAATCCCTTGGAGGTTCGAGTCCTCTTCTGCGCATTCATGCACGAACAAAAATCGAAGGGGTACAAATGAAAAGGGCGAGCCGAATCGGCTCGCCCTTGCTCGTTGATTTGTCTTCGCGATCGATCTGATCGCGACATCTTCGATCAACCCCAGTTGGTGATGACGAAGAGCAGGTCAGCCACGTTGACTTGGCCGTCGCCGCCGGTGGGCGAGACGTCCGCCGGGCAGGTGGCGGGCGCCGCGGGGCACGCGCCCCATGCGGTGATGACCGCCAAGAGGTCAGCGACATTGACAGAGCCGTCGCCGTTGACGTCGCCGGGAACCGCTGTCGCGCACACCAGTCGCTGTAGCTTGATGCCGTCGACCGCCGCTTCGACCACCGAAGCCGGCGTGTTGTCCTGCGCGGTGAAGCGGATGCGCAGCTGGGCGGTCGGCGTGAAGCCGGCGAGGCTGTTCACGGTGAAGCTCTTGAACACCCATCCACCGTTTGCCTCGGCACCGGTCGGGCCGACGGTCTCAAGCGCCTGCCAGTTGGTTCCGCCGTTGAATGAGATCTGAACGAGGAACGGATCGTCCTGGCTGGTATTGGACGGATCGAGGTTGTCATACCAGCGCCAGTATGAGAGCAGGCAGGTGCCGGTGGAGGCGTCCATGTTGGGCGAGGTCAGCGTGGTGGCTCCGCCGTCGACGTCGCTGTTGCAGGCGCTAGCGGCGGAGTTGTCCGTGAGGTAGCACGAGCCTGAACCGTCGGCGTCGGTCGTTGGCGCGCCGCGGTTGCAGCCGGAGACAGGCACGCCGCGATCCCAGGGACCGTCAGTGGCGGTCGTCACGACCGACCAGCCGAGATTTGTCTGGAAGTTGTCGGCGAACATTGAGTCAAGGCTGACGGCGCTGATCGCGTCATAGAACGCTGTCGGCGCGCCGGTGGGTGAGACGACGCCCGTCGCCACGGTGCTTACTGCGCTCACGTAGTACCTGACGGTGGTGCCGCAGGTTGATGCGGGAATGGCCGCCTCATAGGTGTTGGCGGCGACGAGCGACATGGGAATATTCACGTAGCCGGCACCCACGTTCGCGAACAGCGTTGCGCCTGGCGCGGGCGTCTCTGCTCCTGGGCTGACGAGTGCGCGAATCAGCGTGCCGCCGACAGGCGAAACGCTTGTCGGGCGGCCGTTGGGGAAGGAGATGAGCAGCGCAGGCAAGGCCGGAGCGGGCATGTTGTGCGCGCCGAAGGCGTTGGCGATCTCGGTGCGGTGCGGCGTGCCGTTGCTCTGGTTTGCGTCATTGTCGTCGAGGGTCAGGTAATCGATGGTGATCTGCGGCGCGATGGTGCTCAGGCCGGTGTGCAGCAGGATGCTGTTGACGGCCAGGTTGCCGAGGATCTGGCGGTAGGTGCCGGGATTGGTGGCCGCGAGGTTGTTACGCAGGCTCCACACACAGCCGGAGATGAGGTTGCCGCAGGCGTGGACTTCGCTGCCGCAGCCGGTGCCGGTGGAGCAACTGGCGGCGCTGTACTGGCAAGCGTTGTTCGCGGTGCGAATGCCTGAATTGCATGCTTGGAATCCGATGCCGGTGATCGGCGCGTCAGTGATCAACACGCCCATGACATCGCCCATGCCTTCGCCGTAGCCGCCTTGACCGCTGCCACCCTTGGCCACCACGTTGTGCCCATATTCGTGATGCACGACTGTGCCGAACGCGGAGTTGTTGCATCCGCCGCCGAGAAGGTAGAAGTTGATGGTGGATGCGCTATAGAAGGCGTTGCAGGTGCCCGCGGTGGAGTTGACGTTGACCGGGAAGCCCGATTGCGTCGAAACGGTTGGGAAGGATGGATTGAACGAAACCACCATGTCGCGCGTGATGTTGGCGTGCCGGTAGGCGTTGACCTCGGCGAGCGTCTGCTCGTTGCCGCCAGCGTTGGCGGAATTGTGCAGAATGCTGGCGGGCACACCTGGGGTTGCGGCTTGGGACACCACGCTTGTGGCGGCCTGCGTGTTGTTCACGGTGAAGTACTGCCCGATGAGCGGCGAGTTGACGGTGACGTCGGTCGAGCCGGCATTGGGGATGGTGAATTGACCGTTGGCGTTAGCGAATGCGCTGCTGCCGCCAACAACGTCTACGCGCAGGTAGGGCAACGGCTGTGAATTCTCATTGGCGCACACGCCTGCGACATACCCATCAGTCACCAGTCCTTGGACGGTGCCGGTGACGTCGATGTCATAGATCAGGCTTTCGCTGTACAGGATCGCGCCGGTTGCGGCGTCGGCGACGAACTCTCGGCGGGAGAAGTCGCCCGCGAAGTAGTTGCCGCCTTCGCCGGTGAACGTCACCGCCAATGTGGCGGGATGAGGGTGCTCATCCACGCCGGCGAAGATGACCGGCTGAGCCTGGCTGAACACGCTGTTGCGGGGCATGGATTTGCGCGCGTTCGCCACGGCAGCCGCGGCGTTGACGCCGTCAAGCATGGCCTGGTCGACGGTGAAGTTCTCGATGTCGCGCAGGTTGGCGGCCGCAAGCACGACCGGATAGTTCGGATCGTTTCGAACCAGCACGCCAAGCGATGAGCGGTAGACCTTGATTCCGTCGCGCGTCTGCGTGTAGTTGACGAGCGTGAACTTGTAGCGGCCGTCCTCCATCATCATGGGCTGCAGATGCACCCCGCCCTCATAAGAGGCCTGCGGGAGAAGGTCATCGGCTTGTACGCCAAACATGCCGGAATAGCTTCGGCGGAACTGGTCAGCCGCTTCATGCGGTGAAGCGCCGCTGCCGAACGCATCGCCGTACACGCGCTGGATGCGGTTGCCGATTTCCAGGAAATCGCCACCCGGATGATCGGCGCGGAACTGCGCGATGACGCGCTCTTTGTTTGCGATGTTCTGCGCGATCTCTTCGCTGCGAGTGGGTTGCGATTGCTGGGCGTCCTGGCCCCAGACGGTCAATGTGAATGCAATGCTCGCTGCCACGCCACACAGACCGAAAGTCCGGTTGTAATGCACCTGTAGATTCTCCTGCAAAAGTACTGTTTCATGGCGGAAGTTGGGCGTCCCGCATCGAACCCGGCGCGCCAGCGCGAAGTTCAAAATCCGGAGGCCGGCTCCGCCAAGGCCGGCCTGATCTTGGAATATAGTCGATGAACGCCGATTCTCTGCGCGGAAATGCCCGATTCGGTTGCGTCAATCTGGCGAATGGCGCCCGATTCGCCTAAGTTCCGGCCGGTCGTGATTCGTCAAGAAACGTAAAGCCCCCATCTTTTTCGCCTGAATCACCCTCGATGTCTTCCAAGTCTGCCAACGGCGCCAAGTCCAAGGCCAACGAACCGGTCATCGAAAACCGCAAGGCTCGCCACGATTATTTCATCGAGGAAACGCTCGAATGCGGCGTGGAACTCCTTGGCAGCGAGGTGAAATCGATCCGGCTTGGGCTTGTCAGCCTCGGTGAGGGCTTTGTGCAGGCCGAGGATCGGCCTGGCCAGCGGCCGACGCTGGTGATGTTCAACGTGCATGTGGGCGAGTACCCGCCTGCAGGAGCTGCACGTCAGCACATTCCGCAGCGCGAGCGCCGACTGCTTGCCCACACGCGCGAGATCCGCAAGCTGGCGCAACGAACGTCGGTGAAGGGACTCACGCTTGTGCCGCTGAAGATGTATTTCGTGCGCGGCCGCGTGAAGGTGCTCATCGGCGTGGCGAAGGGCAAGCAAAAGGCGGACAAGCGACAATCGATCGCCGAGCGCGAGCATCGCCGCGACATGGACCGCGCGATGTCGCGCAAGCGTTGAGCATCCGCGCGCGAGGTGCTTTTCGAGCGCACAAACCGCGCGTGTGCGATGGCGCGCGAAAAACGCAGGCGAAAAAACTCCACGAAAATAAGAATTCCGCAACCCGTTCTCACGAGTCGTGAACGCGGTTGGGCGACTTGAGCATGTGCTGAATCTCCAGTACGGTTGAACCGTCAGCGGGCGCGACCCGTACCGCTGATGTCGTCGTCATCGCCTCCTCGCCCATTTGCTTGCGAAAGACGACCATGTTTCGCCCAGGCCAAGACCGCCCGCGATTTCTGGAGGATCACCGTTTGACATACCGCGTTTTCCGGGGCTGCGCCGTGCTCGGCGTCAGCATCGCTGTCACCACGTACGCTTCATTCGCCAGCGTCACCTGTCCACCTGACATCAACAACGATGCGCGGGTGAATACCGCCGACCTGCTCGCCGTCGTCAGCGCGTGGGGAACTTGCCCGGCGTCATGCCCGGCCGACATCGCTCCGATCGGCGGCAACGGCCGAGTGGATGCCAACGACCTTCTCGCCATCGTCACCAGTTGGGGAGTGTGCGCCGCGTGCGGACCGGACCAGGGTTGCCTGCTGGGCTTGCCCCTCTGGTGCGAGAACTTCGAGCTGATGAATTACTCACGCTGGACTGGCGGCTACAACGAACCCACTTCGTGCGAGAGCAATGGATTCTCCAGCGAGCGCGTCCGCGCTGGACTGCGATCGCACAAGTCGCAGGTGCTGTGCAGCACGGCCGATTCCCATCGCGGATATGGCGGATTGCGCTTCCAGGGCGACACGGTGCTCGACGGCTATTACACATCCACCGGCGGGATTGACGCGCCCAATGGCGTGGTCATCACGCTCTGGTCGTGGCTGGATTGCCCGTATCAGTTCAGCACGACGAGCTGGGTGAGCCTTCTGACCTGCACCAGCGACTGCTCGAACGCGTGGAACAACGTCGTCACACTGAATGTCGATGGCCCAACTGATCGACTGAAGCCCATACACGTCAGCAGCGTGACGTATGCCGCCAACGCGCCGGCAATCACGCGCGGCCAATGGATGCGCATCACCGTGTATCTCAACTATTACACGGGTGCGATGCATGTTTGGCAGAATGGCGCGAAAGTCTGCAATGCGTCCTTCACGCCGGCGGGATCGAAGATGTGTCAGTGGCATTTCGGGCTCTATGCCAGCGGCCCGAACAGCAACGTCACGCTGTTTGAAGATGACTACAGCATTGTGAAATTGCTGCAGCCGATGTCCAACTTCACCGCCGAGCCACGTTTCCCATCGCTGGTTTCTCCATGTGGGATCGCGCCATGACCGCGTGATGCCCGGATGGATCGGAGCCGCTTGCGGTTTCGCGCCGGCGATTTCCGGGCGTGAAGCCGCGAGCGGCGAAGGCGCGCGGTCACGCCGCCGCCGGCATGCACTTGCCGTCGCGCTCCCGCACCATCACGCGCTGTTTGCCGGCCGCCTTGGCCGCATACAGGGCCTCGTCGGCGTGCTTGAGCAATTGCTCGGCGTTCGATGGATGGCTGAGCATGATGTGCGCCAGCCCGATGGACATGCTGACTTTCGGCTCATCCGCGGGACGATTGCGCATGGCGTGGTCGAATTCGCGCATTATGCGGTTCGCGACAATGATGGATTCCTGCGGTTCGGTGTGCCCCATGACCACACAGAACTCATCGCCGCCGAAGCGCGCGGGGATGTCCACCTGGCGGCAGTTGGCGCGAATGACCCTGGCCGCGATGCGCAGCAGGTCGTCGCCATGCTCATGTCCGCGCAGGTCGTTCACCGACTTGAACTCATCCATGTCAATCATCAGGCATGCCAACGGCAGGCTGTGACGCAACGCTTCGGCCCAGTGGCCCTGCAGCATCAGGTTCAGCCAGCGGCGATTCGCCAGACCGGTGAGCTCGTCGGTGCGGGCCATCGCCTCGAGCTGCCGAATCACCGACTGCAGCTGGTGGTTCGTGATGGCGAGATCCGAGAGCGAGGATTTCAGGTCGTGATGCAGCCGCTCGTTGTCATGCTTGATGCGTTGGTGGACAAGGCACTTCTCGACGACGAGCGGAAGCTTGGCGAGGTCGTTTGGCTGATCGGTGACCACGTAATCCAATGCGCCGCCGCGAATGGCCTCGACCGCCATTGATGCATCCGGGCCGAGCAGAATCACCGGCAGCTCGGGCATTGTGCCGTGCATGTACGCAAGCGCGTCGAGTCCGGAACCATCAGCCAGGCTGGTGGCACACAGCGCGACATCGAAGTGCGAGAGGTCAAGTCCATGCAGCCGCGAAAGCGAATCAACCGCCACGCAGCAGGCGTCATCGGCATTCACGCCGCCGCAGGCGCACCGACGCGCACCCGCGACGAGACAGTCGCGATTGAAGATCGCAGCGAGGTGTGCGACGGCCGCATCATCCGTCTCAAGAATGAGCAGTCGTGTCGGGGTGAGTTGTC
>CAZCGB010000163.1:0-6282 GCA_964498045.1 uncultured Isosphaeraceae bacterium | reverse complement strand
CCGGCGATCTTGAGTCGCTCATCCTTGGGCAGTCCGCCCGGCAATTGGGCAAGGTTGACGCGCATTTCGCCGAAGCGGATCAGCGACTCGAAGTCGAACGGCGGCTCCCACTTCACCCACGATGGATCGTTCCACGGCTTGAAGATGGATGCGGAGCGTGTGGAGATTTCTTCGGCAGTAGCCCACGCGGAAGCCATGCCGGCCTTCCATTCCGCTTCGAGGGCGGCCCAGTCCTGCTCGTACCGCTCACGTCGCTGCTGGGTGCGGGTCTCGTGGGCCCTCCGCAACTGCTCGAGATCGTTCTGCTGGTTCTCGTCCAGCGCGGTCATGCGCTGCAACTGCGTCTCGCGCAGGTTGAAGAGGTCCTCCTCGCGCTGCGTCTTCATCTTCTCCATCAGCGCTGGGTATTTGGCGTTGATGCGTTCGAGGTAATGCGCGCGGCGCTGCTCGATCTCGACCAGCACCGGCTCGTACTTCTGCTTGGCGTCGACGATGTCCTGGTCGCGCTTGATCACCAGCAGCGCGCGGTTCTTCTCGCGCAACTCCTCAGCAAACCTGATCGCTGCCTCGGCCAGGGCACGACCTTCCGCGCGGCTGCGGGTGATCGGGCGGTACAGGCCGCTCATGCGCATTTTCGCAAGGAGGTACGCGATGACGAGCACGATGATCGCCGCGCCGAGCGCCGCGCCGATGAGCATGCCGAGTTTCGAGCCTTCGCGCCAATCTGTCACAAACCAGCCGATGGCCGTTGCCGCGCCGCCGAGCGCGATGAGGAACACGACGGGCCAGAATCCGCGGAAGAGCTTGGGCAGGAAGAGGGCCTGCATCTTGTCGAGATCGGCCTGTGCGGCGTTCACGCGTCCGAGCAGCGCCTCCGCAGGGTCGGTCGCGGTCGACAGCAGGGGAGCCTCGTCGGCGGGCACGCCCAAGTGCGATCGACGCAGGAGGTCAATCGCCTTTTCCTGAATCGACTTCAGTTCCTCATTGCGGCCATCGGCGGCTTTCTTGGCGTTGACGAACAACTCAACCGGCTGCTGCTCGGTGGCTTCATAGACGGTGTCAGCCAGCCAAAGCGCTTCTTGAAGCGCCTTGGAAGTCTCCTTCTGATTGTGCTCGGCCTTCTCGGCGATCGTGGAGAGTTCGGTCTTGAAGGTGCGCTCGGCCTTGGCGTATCGCGCCTCGAAATCGGCGACGATGCGCTTCTCCTCCGCCTGGTATTCGCGCTCGGCGTGATGCCGATCAGCATGAAAGCGAGCGACGATCTCCTTGGTGCGCGCCGCAAAGGCCTCTTCAGTTGACGCGATGTCCCGGCGATAGTTCTGCTCGATCTCGACCTCGACCGTGCCGCGTTTTTCGGTGAGCGCGACAAGGTCGTGCAGCATCTTCCGTTGACGCTCGAAGTAGGACGGCTGGGTCATGGTGCAAGCATATCGGGAACAGTTCAGGAATCTCGGAAGGGCGCGTGCGAGATGATGCCGCGCGATCTCCAGGTGGCCAGTTTGGAGCGCCAGGGTTACTCGGGACCGCATTCACGCTTCGCGCGGGCCAGCGTTTCGTTCATCTTCTCCATGGCTGTCACCGTGGCACGGACGCGCGGCTCAAGCGGCTCGATCACGGTCTTCTCAATGTCGTCCGCCATGGCGTCGTCCCACTGCGCACGGGCGATGTCCCAACGTGCGGTGAGTTCCTTCAAGCCCTGCACAAGTTTGGCGCGGCCGACGGAAAGACTCATGACGAGGCGTCCTCCGATGATGTGGATGCGGACGACGTCGAATCCGAATCCCCTTTCGAAGACGAGGCCGCGGCGTCGCTTGCGGATTCGCGAGCTTCGTCAGCATCGGTCGCGGCACGTGGCGTCGTTCCCGAAGGCGCGGCGAGTTGGATGTACTCCTCCAGGCTCTTGATCATGCGCTCGATGCGGGCGGTCGCCGAAGGAATGTCGGACGCGACGATGTTGCTCATGCCCTGGACGCCGGCCTTGAACAGCATGAAATCGCGCTCAAGCGCGTTCGCCCAGTGCTTGATGCGCTGCAGCTTCTGCTCGGCTTGGGCCACGGCCGCCTCCCATTTCTGCACGTTCTTGCGTTCGACCACCGCGCTGGTGCGCGTGTCGTTGCTCTCCAACTGCTTCTTGAAGAGCTCGGCCTTCGCCTGCTGGAGCTTTTCGTTTCGCTTCTTGAGTTCCCGCGCCCAATGGGCCTTGCAGTCATTGGCGACGTACCACACGCCGCGCTGGGCGTCGGAGGAGGCTTCGCTGAGCGCGATCGTCGAATCCTCAGCGAACAGTTGCAGCGCGGCCTTGAAGTTGCGCAGGGCGTCGAGCGAGGTGACTCGGGCGAAATCAGGCATGGAGGAAACGTCGAAAGGTCGAAACGCCGAAACGTCCAAATGCCAACAGAATCATCACTTAGCTGTCCAAACCTGGCACGACGCAATGCCAAGACGCCGGAAGAATGCGACGACACGTCATCTCGGCGTTTCGGCATTTTCGGGTCTACCGCTGCTGCAGATACTCCTCGACGCGCTCGGCCTTGCGCACCAGGAATGGGATGTGCTTGTTCGCGTTCTCGATGAACCGGCTGAGCACCTTCATCGTGCTCTCGAATTCCTCGGCGAATTTGGTGTGCTCCTGATCGCGCCAGCTCTGGCCCAGGGCGATCATTCGGCCGTGGAGTGAGGACATCTGTCCGCCCAGGCCCTCATTGAACCGTTTGAGGTCCTGTGCGAAGCGGCGGAGTTCCTGTGGGTCGACGATGGCTTTGGACATTGTGCGGACTTGCCTCTCTTGACAGGAGGTTCATTCAGCGGCGGTGGCGACGGCTCGTAAACGACGTGCGGACAACAGATTACCGCGCGAACGCCCGGGTCTGTGTCAGATTGTTCGCATTCGGGCATCCGAATGTTGGCCGGGAATTTGAAAGAATCCTCGTGGATTTCCCATTGACGTGCTACGACACCGGTAGTAGGTTGATCCTACGACACATGTAGGAGGTCGGCCGCGTCGCCGATTCCTCACGTTGGATGGGAAGATCTGCCGGAGTGAAGACAGCATGGGACAGCGCGACTACGAACTCGGTGAAGCGGAACTGCAGGTGCTCAAGGCCCTGTGGGACGCCGGCCCCGCGACGGTGCGCGACGTGATGAAGCGTCTGCATGCCGATGGCCGCCGCGTCGCCTACACCACCGTGCTCACGTTTCTCACCCGACTGGAGCAGAAGGAATTCGTTCGCTCCGACAAGTCCGACCTCGCGTACGTCTATCGCGCCACCGTCACCCGCAACCAGGTGACGCGTTCAAGGTTGAAGGCAGTCATGGAAGCCCTGTTCGATGGCGAAGCGGCCCCGTTGGTCCTCCAGCTCATGAAGACCGAGCGATTCTCCGCTGACGAAGTCGCGGAACTGCAGAAGCACATCGATCAGCTGGAAGCCCGCAACGTGGCCGGCGGAGGACGCGGCAAATGACTCTGGTCATCGGCATCACGATGGACCTGCTCTGGCGCAACGCGCTGGGCGCGATTCCTCTGGCCGTCGCAGTCGCAATCATCTGCCGCTTCATCAAGTGCCGGCCGTCCACCCGGCACGCGCTCTGGTTCATCGTGCTCATTGCGTTGCTCGCGCCGCCGCTGCTTCCGTCGCTGGATTTCTCAGATGACCTCGGCGCGCCAGGCTACTTTGGATCGCTGGCGAAAGCGCGCGAAAACGAGTCGCCTGCGGCGTTTGGTGGCAAGGCCTCGCCCATGGGCGGGTCCGACTGGGCTAGGCCGCGCTCGTCGGACTTCGCGCGGCAAACTGATGTCGCGCCGATGCCGAGTCTTGCGAATTCGGTCGTTTCTTCAAATTCAGACAATTCCGTTCACAATTCATCTTCTCAATCGTTCAACTCTCCAGATTCCGCTGCCCAACTCCCGACGCTCGAGATCGCAGCCTCGACGGCGTCGGAGCGCTCGCCGACAGTGCTCAGACCGTCGGCGAGCCATCCGAATTCGTCGCCCACATCCATTTCGCCCGAAATCTCATCAGCCTTTGGCCAGGTCGATGCGGAATATTCCAACGATCAAGCAGCGATCGTCAGGCCCACGGCGCCTGCCGGCAGCGATTGCGAGTCGCCTGTCGCCTCGCTCGCCCTGCGACCGCCGGCAATTCGTCCATTCAAGGAGTGGCTGCCGGGAATTGGTCGCACGAACGCAACCGAACAAGCCACCGCACGGCCTGAATTGATTGCCCACGAGCCTTCCGCCATCGTTGCCCCGATCCAGTCCGCGCCGGATCAGGCATTGCCGAAGGTCAATTCGCAAACGGAAAGCGCATCGTCCATTTCCGCGCCGCCTGCCGCGAGTGCCACGGCCGTGGAATGGCGCAACTGGCTGATGCGGCTTGCCGCGACCCGCGACTCCATCGTCATGCTGGCGCCGATTCCCACCACGCTCTGGCTGGCGGGCGTGGCGATCATCTCTCTGGTCATGATTGTGCGCGTCTGGCGGTTCCGCCGTCTGCTTCGCACCGCATGGCCGGCAGAGCGTGAAGAGGTCGAACTTGTCCGCGACTGCGCCGACGCGATCGGCCTGCGCTGGACGCCGCATGTGTGGATGACCGACCGGCCGCTTTCGCCGTTGGTCTGGTGCGGCCTGCGTCGGCTTCTGATTCTTCCGACGACGTTGTGGAATGACTTGGATGACACCGGCCGCCGCACCGTGCTGCTGCACGAACTCGCGCATCTCAAGCGGCGCGATCATTGGGTGTGCTGGATCGAGTTGATCGCATGCACGTTGTGCTGGTGGAATCCGATGGCGTGGTGGGTGCGGCACCGTCTGCGCGATGAGGCCGACTACTGCTGCGACGCATGGGTCACGGCGCTGCTTCCGCAGAGCCGCACGGCATATGCGCGTGCGCTTGTCACGACTCGACAATTCCTGACTCTGAATCCGTCTCGCACCGAAGCGTCGCCCCCGGCTCCGCCGGGATTGGCGCTCGGCGCGACCTCCGCTCGCACGAAACGTTTTGCAAGGAGACTGACCATGGTGATGACCGATCGATCCACGCCGCGCATGTCCGCCGGCGGCTCCGCGCTCGCGCTTTGCCTCGTGGCAGGCGCTTGGCTGGCGACCCCGCTCTGGGCATGCCCGCCGGAAGAGCAGTCCGCACAGAGCGCCGCTGCCGTCGCCGCGACGAAAGACAAGAGCGCAGCCAAGGCCGGAAAGGCCGCAGTTGCTCCAAAAGCGACCAAGAACAGCGTGCAGGTGCCGCACGTGGTGGTCGCCCCATCGGGCCCGGCGACAATCGCGTCGACTGAAGCCGGCAGCACGTATGAGCAGCACATGGCCGCTCGCGCGGATCAGCATGCACATGAAGTGACCGTCGCGCAGGCCGCGCCTTCGGCGCGAGGCATGGTCAGCGGCACCGTCGCGCGCTCCGGCGGCGATGATGGAATGGAAGGCCGCATCGACCGCCTCGAAGCGCGCATGGATCGCCTGACCGCTCAGCTGGAACGACTACTGGGCGGCGGCGGAATCGCTGGCGGCGGCCAGGCTTGGGCCGGTCAAGACGCTCCTCCAGCTCATTCTGCCCCAGCCGCACGAGCCGGCCGCGCAGTGTCGCCTCGCGCGCCTTCGCAGCCTGCTCCACCCCAGCCTCCGGTCGCACCGGCGCCCCCTGCGGGAATGTCCGGCGGCATGGCGCGCGCCATGGCCCCCGGCGTGGCTGGCCTTGGCGGCGGCGGCATGATCGCGGCAGGCGAAGTCATTTCCCAGGACGGCGAAGAGATGGTCGTCTTCTACGCGCTCGATGGCGACAAGGCCGCAGCCCTCTTCGAATTCATGCGCCGCGATGACATTCCCGTGCTCGTCGCGCAGCGCGATGATGGCATCGAAGTGCATGGCAACGCCCAGCAGCAGCGCGTCTTCGCCGCGTTCATCAAACTCATCAATCCTGAATCCAAGTCGCAAGGCATGGGGCCCGCAGGCGAAGCCGCGGAAGCCCGCGCCGCCGCATTGAGCGACGAGGCCCGCACCCATGCGATGCGCGAAGCTGAGATGAGCGCGCAGCGCGGCCAGTGGGCTGCGACCGAAGCCCGTGCGGCCGATGCTCGCGCACAGATCGAACGTGCTCGCGCACAGATGCAGCGACAGCAGCAACAACAGGTCGAGCAGGCCCATCGTTCCCTCGATCAGCAGCGCAAACAGATTGAACAACAGCGCGAGCGCGCCCAGAAGCAGGTCGAAGAATTGCAGAAACAGGCTGAAAAACTGCAACAGAAGGCTGAGCAGCTGCAGGAGAAGGCCCAGGA
>CAZCGB010000162.1:0-6286 GCA_964498045.1 uncultured Isosphaeraceae bacterium | reverse complement strand
CCTATCGCTTGAGTGTCGTCGCATCAATCGTCCTCGCCCTTTCTGCGGCCGCCGCACCGCTTGCCGACCCCGCCACCGGATTCTCCGAGCGACCAATCGGCACGCAGGCCCTTGGCATTGCGATGGTGGATGACTGCCTGCAGTTCTTCCGAGACAAGAAGTTCGGCGGCGACATGACGCAGATCAGCGAAATCACCTCCCAGCCCGCGTGGGGCGGTCATTCCTTTGAAACCAAGGCCAAACACTTCTCTTCCATGCGCTGGAATCTTCCTCGAGGCGTGGTGGTCACGCTCTTCGCAGGCAACGACTGCACCGGCAAGTGCATGGCCGTCTGGGGCAGCGGCGAGATCGCTGAACTCTCCAAGTGGAAGATGAACGATGACCTCGCCGGCTGGTCGTGGAACTATGTCGGCGGCGTGGCGGCCCCTTCGAAGGCCGTCAAGGACGGGCTCACCGAGCGGCCGAAGTACGCCAAGGTGAGCGAGGGCGTGCCCAATGAATCGCTGCAGTTGTTCCATAACCGCGATGTGAAGGGCGATGCACTGCCGGTGGAATTGATCACCGACAAGCCCGCCAACTCGTTCCGCGAAATGCCCAAGGACATCAGTTCGCTGAAGTGGCGCCTGCCTGAAGGCGTCGTCGTGACGTTCAGCGAGAAGTCCGACGGCCTGGGGCCGAACCTGGTCGTTTGGGGCAGCGGGCAGTTCGATTCTGTTGCGCTGTGGCAGATGAACGACAAGATGAAGTACTGGGCATGGCAGTACATCGGCGCGAAGCCTTGAGTGCTGGGGAGCTCTGCTGCCGAGATGAATGGAAGGGTCTCAGAAACCCAGTCCACTGATTCACGAGGCTCAACGCGTCTGCGTTGAGCCTCGTTCATTTTCAACCTGATTCCAGACGTGATTCTCTCGGTAGCGACCTGTCGGCGGACCGGCTTCAGAACCGGATGTTGAAGTTGAGCAGAACGCCATGCATGATCGTGTTCCACTCGAAGTGCGCGCGTCCGCTGGCGTCCTCATAATCGTCGCCGATGGCGAGATATCCGACCTGCAGCGAGCTGGGGTATTCTTTGATGTGGAAATCCCATGAGAGTGCCAGTGACGCGGTCCACGCAAACGTGGACGCGACGCCGAAGCCGCCGATTTCTCCCGCACCGACAATGGAGAGATGCTGACTGATGGGGAAACTCACCGCTCCGCCGACCATCGGATCAATCCACCATTCGCTGGCGCTGCGATCGGGCAGCACTGCAAAGTCGACGTCCATGGCCAGCCCGGTGTACCGGCCGCCGGCGGTCAGTTGCAGCACGAGGTCGCGCGCAGGTTGATCCGCGGTGGAGGTGAAGTCCATCGCCCATCTGCCGACCTCGTACGACAATCCGAATGACAGAATGCCGATGGTTGACGTGATGTGAGTGCGATTCTGCGGCCCAGCGTCGAGGCCCATCTTGTTGTACGAGCCTCCGAAGTATCCGCCGATCTTGCCCTTGCTGACGCGCACCAGGCCGGTGACACCGATGACCGAATCAGTGTCGCTGAGGATGTCGAGGAACGACGCGTTGACGTGCGGCACGAATCGGCCCACGCCGATGTCGCCGACGATGCCCGGAGCCCAGATGGCGAAGTTGACGCCGACGGCCCACCGGTCCTCGCCGCCGGAGCCGTCTGCGGCGCCGGCGGTCAGCAGGGGCAGGTTTGAGAACGTCGTGAGCGCAGCCGACTCGCTGGGGGAGATCAGTTGCGAAAGCGACTCCACATCGACCGTTGACGTCTCCGTCGTCAGCGACGATGCCGCAGCCGCCATGTCGAGATCAGTGCTTGGCGGCGCGATGTCCATCACATCGGCGGCGACTGCAAAGCAGGTGCATGGTGCGATCACGGACAGGATTGAAGCGATGCAAGCGACCGAAGTACGCTGGCTCATGACGTGAACCTCTTGTGGGTGGTGAATCGATCGTGCAACGCGAACGGATTGCCAACGAATGCGACAACGCCTCCAACGACTCAATCGTTGGGCACGTAATCGTAATTATGCACCTGCAACGTGATGTTCTTGGCGGGCAGATCGACCTCAGCCATGGACATGAAGGTCAGGCCCGGCGGAATGGTCTTGAACGTGGCGGTGACATTGACCGGGTTGCCGTCCTGATCGGTCGTGGAGATCTGCATCTTCCGGAACGCGTAGCTGGTCGGGTCGGCCCAGACCGAGAGGTTGTCGCCGGGCTGAATCACGTTGTTTCCCGCCATCATCAGCAGTGGCGCGCCTTCGGGCGACTGGACGAACTGCACGTTGGCGCCGGAAAGGAAATCCACCATCTTGCCGGCGGTGGGCAGCGTGTATTGGTCAAGGATCTTCTTGAGGCCACCGAGGTATTTCTCGAGGTCCTTTTTCTTGTCCTCAGCGATGCGCCTGCGCAGGAATCCGCGCGGGTGGCTGGTGCTGTCATTGTTGAGCTCGGTCTTCTGCAGTTGTCCGTCGGGGCCGTACTGCTCCTGATCGATGCGCGTGTCCTTGGTCTCGCCGTCCATGATGAAGACGGTGCGGCATTCCCACGTGTACTGATGCATGAGCCCCGAATTGGTCTTGCGGGCCTGGGCGATCTTCATCGCGAGTCCGGCATTGGACGGCTGCTGCGCCGAGATGCTGAACGCGCATGCCAGCAGGCCTGCGACAATGAATGACAAGACGAGTGTGTGTTTCATCTCTTGGTTCCTTGGATTCTGAGGTTGGGGTCGAACAACGTCAAGGCTCGTGAAAAGCAATTGGATTCGTCAGAGACGTCGACAGGATCATTTGTGCAGGAGCTACTAACGCGCGGCGGGGATCGTCAGAATGGGCATGGCGGATTTGGCGCTGGCGGAATCGGCAATGCGGGCTGACATCAAGGCCTCGAGCATGCGAAAGGCCGCTTTTGTCTCCTGATCACGGCTGTCAATTGAATACCACCAGCCATGATGCCGAATGGCGACAAGCGCGTCTGCAGGGCGCGATTCGGTTCGGACGATGTGCACATACCTTGATGCCAGGCCAGCATTGGCCATTGCACGCGCCAATCCGGACTCGACGTGCTCAACAGGGACGTCCACGCCGGCCGAAGCGACTTGGAAGAGGTCGTACGCGGAACGGGTCACGATCTCAATCGCGCCTGCCGGACGGGGGCCGACGCCAAGATAGACCGGAATCGTGATGGGTTGATCGACATGCTGGGGAGCGCTGAGGTGAAGCGCATCGTGCAGCTCACGGACCTGCTGTACGTATTCATCCCCTTCGCCCTGCAGCAGCATGGCGATCGAGGGCTTCTCTCCTGCTTCCTGGGCCCACATCAGCCAGCCCCGGCGATGAAGCGATGCCAGCAGTTCGACGATGCGCGCGAATTGCGAGCTCTCACCGGCGGCGGCGCCTGGCGCATTGTCGTCATTCCGCACGCCATTGATCCGCCGCACCAGCAATGTGGCGCACATCGTTGAATCCCCTGTGGCGTTCATCAGCAGGATGGTCAGATCGAGCGGCACGGGCGTGAGCAGTTGCCGCAGGTACGTTTCGCCCTGCACGGGCGTGTAGGTGATCGTCGGACTTTCCTCGTAGGTCATCCCCGCAGTCAAAGGAACCAGGTTGCCCGCGTAGTTGCTGGATGCGCCGACGCCGAACTGCCCTGCCACGCTTCCCTGGATGCGCACGCCTGCGGTGACGCTGGCAACCGCCAGCAGCCCGGCCGGCTCCTCGTACCGCATCCGCACGATCATGGCCAGCACCTGTTCGTTGCCGGTGGCGACGATCGCATCGTTGTAGGCCATGCGGCCGCCGCGGATTGAATTCGGGCCCAGCCGCGAGCAGCCGCCGGCGAACGCGGCCACGCACAGGATCATGCACGCCAGCAGGCTCCAACGCGGGCGTCCGCCGCACGCCGCGCGGAATCCGTGCATTGTCGATGAGGGAATCTTCAGGCGCATTTCAAGTGTCATACCGTGCGGCGAGACGTGTGTCGAAGCGCAGCTTCTCGTGTCGATCACTGCCTATTTGCCCGAAAGAAACTCCTGCATCGTGAAGGGAGCAGGCATGGGCACGCCTTCGCGGATGCGCTTCGAGAAATCCGGCGCCTTGTCGGCCGCCTCGGCCCTGGCATTGATCAGGCAGCGTTCGTTGAGCTCGGCGAATGGCATGGATGAATCGAGCATGCCGCAGTCGTAGGCGTACTCGCCCGCGTAGCCGGGCAGCAGGATCTTCCAGTTGTAACGGGCCCTGCCCTTGTACGCCTGATGAATGCGCTGCAGCACGCCAGTGGTGCAGTTGTCCTCAAGCGCGTTGTACCAGGCCGGTTCGCGCGACAGTCGATCGACTTCTTCCACATAGCTCATGAAGAGCTTGCGGGCGTTCTCTACCGGCATGCGCGTGCGGAACAGATGCACCTGCTCGTGCGGTTCGCGGTAGTTGGTCCGCACGCGCACGACGTCGCGCTCGTCGGCCACGACATAGGTCAGTTCGTAGTTGCGGAAGAAGCTCCGCAGCATCGAGTGCTTCTGCCCCTTGAGATCGCGCATCTCGATGGAGAACGCGACGTACTGGTCGCCTTCGAATCCGAAGCTCACGATCACATGCGCGATCGCCTTGCTGCCCCAGGTGATGATCATCATGTCCACCGACCGCAGCTTGTCGAGATCGAAGGTGCGGTCGTACCAGGCGGGCGTGAAATCCTTCACGCTGCGGTAGTCGAAGTTGCGGATGTTGCGGATCGTCACGAGGTTGCCGTTGATGTCGGCCGAGGCCAGCTTCGACACTTCCGTCGCCCAGTCGCGGTCGTTCGATGGCGCGATGCTGTAGTACCACGCAACCAATCCCGCAAAGACGACGAGGTACGCCAGCGTCGTGCGCCATCGCTTCGTGAAGACGATGAACGCCAGCAGCGTGCCGATGACGAACACGCCCGCCAGCACGCGGCGCAGCAGATCGCTTTCCAGCGGCGAGAACAGGAGGAACATCACGCTCCATGCGGCCGTGCACAGGATCACGAACGCCCAGAGGAGAATGAAGAAGGCCTTGCCCATGCGGCGAAGCAGGCTTCGGGGTTTCTGGCCGTTGGCTTCGGATTCAGTCATCGATGTCGTCGTCGGAGAAGGAACTCAGCAGAAGGATTCGCCGCGCGATCAGGCGCGGCGAGTCGTGTGGACGGAATGAATCACTTGACTTTCGTGATCGCCGGGATCTTCCATGATCCGTCGATGATCGACGGCGCCTTCTCCTTCGGCCAGTACAGCCGCAGCATCGGGATGAACCGGCCCTTGGGCGCGGGAAGCCAGTTGGCTTCCTTGTCCGGGCCGGGATTCTCGTTCTGCAGGTACAGATCCACCGAGCCGTCGGCGTTCAGATTGAGCTTGTTGCGAGCGCTGAGCGTGTAGCGGTTCAGCGGATTATCCACGAAGAAATAGTCCGCGTTGTACATCGTCAGCGACCAGAAGCCATCCACGGGCGGCATCTGGCCCTTGTCGAAGTGCATGACATACTTGTTCGCGCCCTCGTAGGGCTTGCCTTCGGCGTCGACTTCGGTGGTGGGGTACACGGCGTCCTGCGGGCGGTTCGCGCCCAGGCCGATCGCGGTGATTAGGGCGCGCTGCAGGTACTCGGTGCCGTAGATGCCGGTCTTCGTGGTGAACACCCAGCCGTTGATGTCCTTGTTCACGCCCTTGACCACGCTCTCCTTCATCCAGCCCATGATCTTCTCGAAGCCGATCTTGGGCACATCCTTGAGCGCGGCGGCGACGTCCGCACCCAGCTTGCCCGAGTCGAATTTCTGGCCCGGCAGCACGCCGATCTGCCCCATCTTCGCGAGAATCGGCGCGTCGGTCTTGGCTGGCGGATTGTCCACCATCAACTTCGCCAGCAGCGTGAAGTAGGCGTCGGTGGAGAGTTCGTTCACCTGGTCGCGCACGGCCTTCTTCATATCGATGCCCGGATCGACCTTGCCCGCCGGGGGCGTGTAGGTCTGGCCGTACGCGCTCAGCGGCGAGAGGGTGATCTCATCCTGCATCGCGTGCACGGCCTTGTAATCCTCGGGCGTGCCGGTGCAGTAGATGCGGCCGAGAATCCACACGATGGCGGTGGGCGACTTGTACTCGGTCACGCCCGCCGGCAGCGTGCCGTGCCAGTTCGGGCCGGTGATGGCGTAGGTCTGCGGCCCGGTGCCGGTGGTGCGCTTGCCCGGCACCTGGAAGACGTTGGTCCAGCCATCGAGCATGGGGAAGAGGTAGTAGCGATCGTGGGCGTCGGGAAGCGAGATGACCCAAGGTTCCTT
>CAZCGB010000161.1:0-6315 GCA_964498045.1 uncultured Isosphaeraceae bacterium | reverse complement strand
CGTGCCAGAGCTGTCCCGCGACGTCATGTCCTTCGGACATCAATCACGACTGTTCGGTCAACGTCGCGGATCTGCTGACGGTCATCTCCTCGTGGGGCGCGTGCCCGTAAGACTGCCGCAAGTTCTGCGAATCGTTCTGAGCCAGCCGCCGATTGCCCAAGCAATCGGCGGCTGTCGTTTTGCGATGCCCGCATTGACGAGCCGCGTCACGCGCGACGGCTCCGGCGCAATCTCGACGACAGCAGATTTTGCAGTCGACGAAGTGCCCGCTTTTGCGCAGGAGGCTCGCATCGCCGACCCAATTGCATCACAACGGGTTGTGATCCCTGTAGCGGAGACGGCTCTGTCGCGTGAGCATTCGTGAACGCAACGCCCCGACTCGCTCGAATCCGATCTACCCAGGAGATGTGACATGAATGCAATGAGAAAGTGCAAGACGCGATTGATGGCCGCCGCCGCCATCAGCATGATGCTCGGCCTTTCGGCCCACGTGATGGCCACCAACACCATCCGGAACGCATGGGTGACGCGCTACGCCACCGCGCCGTCGGGGACGTCGGCGTCGTACACCAACATGCTGAACAACTGCAACCTCTGTCACGCCAACGGAGGCGGCTCGAACTACAACGCCTACGGCTGGGCTTTGAAGCAGCAGATTGACGGCGGGGCGTCAACCACCACTGCGCTCGCCAACGTCGAGCACCTCAATTCCGACGGCGTCTCCGGCGACAACCTTGCGGAGATCCTCGCCAGCACGCAGCCCGGTTGGACCTCCGGCCCGAACAACACCATTCGCATCGACAACGCCGGGACGACCCAGACCAACCAGAATCCCGCAGCGCTTGCCGCCGGAACGTATGACATTCCCGTGACCTGCCCTGCCGACATCAACGGCGACCACAGCGTCAACGTGGCGGACCTGCTGTCGGTCATCAGCGCCTGGGGCGCGTGTCCTGCCCCGCCGGCCACCTGCCCGGCTGACATCAACCACGACCTCCAGGTCAACGTCGCCGACCTGTTGACGGTCATCTCCACATGGGGAGCTTGCCCGTAAGGGCCGCGATCAGTCTGGAATCCAGGCATGTGTTTCCACGCGCCGGAATCGAGTATTCACGATTCCGGCGTGTTTTTCGCAGTTTGCGATTGCGTCGGCCCGCAGGCGGGTTAGGCTGAACTGCGCGAGCGGCCGGGGAACGGGCCATGACCGGGGTCGCATTCACGACTTGGCCGCCGCGCACAACTGGAAATTGGAGGCGCGCATGCGTCGTCAATCGTCTGATACCGGTCATCGGGCCTGTGTTGCTGTCGCGCGCGGGCTCTGCAGGATCGCGTGTTCGCGTGATGTGGGCCGGCGCATCGCGCTGGTGGTTGCACTTGGCATCGCTTCAAGCCTCGCCGCGCCTGCCGCCGCACAATCCTGTTTCTCGTGGTCCACCGGCTTCGGCCCGCCGCCCGGCGCGCTCGGTCTCAACGGCCCGATCTACGCCATGACGGTGTTCGATGAGGACGGATGGGGGCCGGGCCTGCCTTCGCTTTTTGTCGGCGGGCATTTCTCGTCGGCGGGAACTGTCGCGGTGAACAATCTCGCGCGCTGGGATGGAACCGAATGGCATGACGTCGCCGGCGGCGTCACCGGCGACAGCGGCTACGTGCTCTCGCTGGCGGTCGTCGACCTCGACGGCGACGCCAACACCGCGCCGTCGTTGTACGTCGGGGGCGACTTCACCACCGCAGGCTCCGGTGGCGGCGCGACCGCCGCCGCCAACATCGCCTGTTGGAACGGTTTGTCGTGGTCCGCATTGGGAGCAGGCACCGCGGGCAACGGCGGGTTCGTCTGGTCCATCGCCGAGTTCAAGCAGGACCCGACCGGTGCGCGGTTGTACATCGGCGGCGACTTCACCTCCGCCGGCGGCGTCACGCTCAACTACATCGCGCGATGGAACGGCACGACTTGGTCCGCCCTGGGCGCGACCGTCGGCACCAGCGGCGGCGTCTTCGCCTTGCAGCCGTTCAACGACGGCTCGGGCCCGGCGCTGTTCGTCGGCGGCGCGTTCCCGACCGCCGGACTCGTCGATCCCAACACGAAATTCGTCGCCAAATGGAATGGCACGGCGTGGTCGTCGCTCGGACCCGGCCTCAACAGCACGGTCAATGCCCTCGCCGTCTGGGACGCCGACGGTCCCGGTCCCTTGCCGGCGGTCCTTGCGGCGGGCGGCAACTTCTCCATGAATGGCAACAGCACCGCCGCCCTGTCGCGCGTGGCGACGTGGAACGGCGCGGCCTGGAGCGCTCTGGCGGGCGGCATGAGCGCGCGGGTGCGAACGCTCGCCAGCTTCGATGATGAGTGCGGACGTTCGCTCTACGCCGGCGGAGAGTTCACCACGTTCACGGGAAACGCGTTCAACTACGTGGCGCGCTGGAACGGCGGCGCATGGAAAGCGTGCGGAGCTGGTTCAATCTCGTGGGTCCGCGCGCTCAAGCCGTTCTTCGCCTCGTCGGGAAGCGTCAGTGCGCTGTACGCCGGCGGCGAATTCGGCGCCATGGGCGGCAACCCATCGGCCTTCATCGCGCAATGGATCGGCGGCGACGCCGACGGCGACGGACTCTACGACTGCTGGGAAGCCATTGGCCAGGGCATCGACGTCAACTGCGATGGGCATGTCGATCTGGACCTGCACGACCTCGGCGCACGGGTGGATCACAAGGACATCTTCGTCGAAGTGGATGCGATGGCTGGATTGATGATGAGCGCCGGCGCCAAGGCCGATGTCACGCATGCATTTGACATCGCGCCGGTCGACAACCCCGACGGGGCGCCAGGCATTCACATCCACATCCAGCTCGATGATCCGTCCATCGCTTCGCCTCCGGTGGCATGGACCATCGATGACGTGGACGGCGACGGACAGGCCGACTGGCCGACGGAGTTTGATGCGGCGAAGACCATCTGGTTCGGCACCAGCGACCAGCGAACCGATCCACTCATTCTCGCAGCTAAGCGGCTGGCGTACCGCTACTGCATCTTCGCGCAGGATTTCGATGCGTCGCATTCCAGCGGGCTTTCGGAAATCGGCGGAAACGACTTCATGGTCACCCTGGGCGGATGGTCCACGCCGGGCGGCACGCGCAAGCAGCAGTCGGGCACGTTCATGCACGAGCTCGGACACACGATGGGTCTGTACCACGGCGGCAATCAGATCGATCCCGCCAATGATCGTCGGTACAACTTCAAACCGAACTACCACAGCGTCATGAATTACACCTGGCAGTCGCCCAAGGCGGGATACGACAGGAGCTGGTACCTGGATTACTCGCGCGACAAGTGGGATGACTTGAACGAGAACGCCATTGCCGAAGCGGCGGGAATGGGCGGCAATCGACTCATGCTCGTGCCGGTCGGGCCGCTTGTCGTGCCCGGCGCGGGCGGCCCGGTGCTGTTGCCCACGCGCCTGATCAACGAGGGCGGGCCGGCGATTCTCGATCTCGATCTCGACACCGACGATACCTATGTCTACGACATCAACCACATCCGAATCGGGCCGGGCGAGCCGGCGACGCCCGGCGGTCAGCTCAAGGGCTGCAAGGACTGGCCATTGCTGGATTACAACTTCCGCGACAGCGGCGACTTTGGCGATGGCGTGCACGCCACACCGAGCATTCTCGATGAATTCGATCTGGCCGCCGAGGCGGATCTGAGTTCGATCCCGCCGCCGTCGACCGCCTGCCCGGCCGATGTCGTGGCCAACGGCGCGGTGGATGTCGCGGACCTGCTGGCGGTCATCGTCACATGGGGCGAATGCGTGGACTGCACATCAGCCGCGGGATGCCCCGGCGACATCGCACCGGTGACTGGAAGCGACTGCATCGTCAACGTCGCGGATCTTCTGATGGTGATTCTGAACTGGGGCGCGTGTCCTTGATCATCGCTTCCCGCCGAACATTCTCCTGCCGCTGAAATGAGGAGCTGACCTTGCCGCATTCAACCACAATCAAGATGTCAATCGCGTGCGCGTGCCTTGCCTTCACTCGGCCGGCAGGCGCGCAGAACCTCATCAATTTCGACGTGTACCCCAACGCCGTGCCGGTGATGAACGGCGATGCGTTCACCACGCAATGGGCGCAATGGGGCGTGGTGTTCAGCGATGGCGGCTCTGGGGCGCCAGGGCCGGCGAACAATCCTTGCTCGTACTCGCTGCCGAACCATGCATCCGCCGCCAATGGACTGATCGTCGCGCGTTTCGTCGATCCATGCACGGGCGAACCGTCGGTCACCAACTTCGCGGGCACGCGCCAGGATTGGTGCTGGTTCAGCGGCGAAGGCATCGACATGTACGCCTACGACGCGCAAGGCAACCAGATCGGCCATCAGTTCAACGCGGGCGGCGGCAACCTGGTGATGTTCACCTTCCCGACGCCCGTCATCGCGCGGATCGAGATGACGCTGGTCCTGCAGGGCATCGATGACTTCGTCTTCAACACGCCAGCGAGCGTGCCCAACACCTGCCCGGCGGACATCGGGCCCGGCTCCAGCGGCGATGGCCAGGTCAACGTCACTGACCTGCTGTCGGTCATCTCGCACTGGGGGCCGTGCGGCCTGGGCATCTGCACCGCCGACGTGAATTGCGATCGCACCGTGAACGTCGCGGACCTACTCGCGGTCATCTCGAGCTGGGGCGCGTGCCCCTGATTCGAGGCGTCCGACACGTGATGGAATGTGGAAACCGCCGAATCTTCGCCCCGCGTCTTGACAGGCGCTGATTCCCCATCGACGCTGTGCGCGGTTCCGGGTGTTTCGCCGCTCAGCCACACAGGAGGGAAGACCAGTGCACACGCAAGGGCGTCTTTGTGACCAGCATCGTCATGGCATGAATCCGCACAGGCTCGGGATGCTCCTGTGCGCATGCGCCGCAATCACCGGCTTCAGCGGGAGCGCGTTCGCACAGAACGTTCGTTTCGTCCGCGCCTCGGCCGCGCCCGGCGGCAACGGGCTTTCGTGGAACACCGCGTACAACGACCTTCAGATCGCGCTCAATTCCATTCTGGCCAATCCCGCCGTCACGCAGTTGTGGATCGCCGCGGGAACCTACCGGCCTGCGGGGTCCGGCGGACCGCGCACCGCGACCTTTGCGTTGCGCAACAATCTCGCGCTCTACGGCGGATTCAACGGCAGCGAATCCCAGCTCACCCAACGCAACATCGTACTCAACGTGACCACCCTCAGCGGCGATCTGCTGAATGACGATCAGGCCGCGGCCATCTCGTCGGTCCCCCCGTGGCTTGCCGACAATGCGTATCACGTCGTCACCGCCAGCGGCGTGAACTCGACCGCCCGATTGGACGGCCTGACGATTCGCGGCGGCGCGGCGACCGATGCCTCCTCGCCCAACAACGGCGGCGGCGGATTGAACTGCGTCGGCGGTTCGCCCGCCGTCGATCGCTGCACCTTCATCCGCAACTTTGCCCTGCATCGCGGCGGCGCAGCGTGCCTGAGCGCGGCTTCCAACTCCCTCATCACTTTCTGCACGTTCACCTCCAATCAGACGTTCGACGACGCCAATGCTGACGACGGCGGCGGCGCGATGCACATCGCAGCGAGCAATCCGGCTGTGAGCGACTGCACATTCACCGCCAACCGCGCGATCGGAGCCGGGCAATTCGCCGGCGGCGGCGCGATTCGTAATGTGGGCGGCGGGCCAACCATCTCACGCTGCGCCTTCACGTCCAATCGCCACAACAACTACGGCGCCGCGATCGACAACCGCAACGGCAACCCGATCATCTCGCGCTGCTCGTTTGATCTCAATCAAAGCGAGTACGGCGGCGGCGTCAGAAGCGGCGGCGGCAGCGTCACGGTCACCGAATGCGAATTCCGCGAGGGTTTTGGCGTCGGCATCGGCGACGGCGTGTATTTCGTCGGGGGAACGCATCTGGTCTCGCGCTGTCTGTTTGATCGAACGCATGCCGGCGACGGCGGCGGCGCGATGGCCATGTCGGACGGCGCGAGCGCTTCGGTGGTCAATTGCCGCTTCTTCGGCTGCGAGGTCGATATCTTCGGCGGCGGGGCCATCTGGAATCTCGACACCGCCAGCGCAGCGGCGAACCTGACCGTCGTCAACTGCCTGTTCAGCGGCAATCGCTGCACGTCGAGCGGCGCGAGGGGCGCCGCGATCCTGAGCTATGGCGCCGCTGTGACCGAGCTGGCCAACTGCACCTTCGTCAACAACAGCCTTGACACAGGCGCGACCGGCGGCGGAGCGGTGCACAACGCCGGGCCGGGCGGCGTGGTCGTGCACAACTGCATTCTCACGCACAACA
>CAZCGB010000160.1:0-6364 GCA_964498045.1 uncultured Isosphaeraceae bacterium | reverse complement strand
GTAATCGGCATACACGCCGCCGCAGGCGAACCGACGCGCACCCGCGACGAGACAGTCGCTATTGAAGATCGCAGCGAGGTGTTCGACGGCCGCATCATCCGTCTCAAGAATGAGCAGTCGTGTCGGGGTGAGTTGTCGCGGTTCTCCCGGAATGTGCGTGGCCTCCTGGTTGCCTGTCACACGCGAGCGGCGCGGCTCCAACCGCGCCAGGCCGGCGCGGGCGTGCGCCGTCGTAATCACACATTCAAATACCCAATGCCGCGATGCAACCGCACGACGCGAGTTTTCGCTTCTGCAGATTCGCCAGTCCGCACAATTGGAACAGACTCTCACACCAGATCAGGTGAGAATGATCGGCTTGCCCGCATCCGCATCGCGCTCGCCCCCGGCAATCGCTGCGATCACCCGCCCGATTGCCGCCGGATCCATGGTCTTGCTTGGCGGCAATATCTTCTCGGACACGAAACTGCGCAGCATGTCCGTCTCCACCGCGCCCAGCACGAGGCTGAACGCCAGGATCCTGACGCGTTTCCCTTCGGCGTTGATGGATCGGGTCAGACCCTCAAGGGCAGATTTGCTCATTCCATAAGCCCCCAGTCCGGGAAATGGATCAACCGTCGCCATCGAAGAGACATTGATGATGCGTCCGCCGCCGGCCGCCTTCATGTGCGGCCAGACGCTGCGCACCAGTCTTGCGGGCGCAACGGCGTTGACTTCAAGCGAAGTCCGCAGCGCTTCATCGCTCATCTGGTCAATCGGTCCAGAAACAAGCGTGGCGGCGTTGTTGACGAGCGCATTGATTCGACCGCCCCACCTCGCGATGCACTCGCGGGAGATGCATTCCGCGGAATCGCCAGCGGCGACATCCACCGAAAGGATCAACAATTCGGCGTTGGGATTTCGAGCGCGCATGGCGGCGGCCGTCTCATCGAGCTTGTCGCGCCGCCGGCCGACGATCGCGCATCGCCAGCCGGCGCCTGCGAGTTCGACCGCAGTAGACCTGCCGATGCCCGTGCCCGCGCCGGTGATGATCGCCACGGATGCTTCTGACAACGTAGACTCCTCGTTTGTTCGCTCGGCAGCGATGGAATTTGATCGCCAGCCATCATCGCTTCGCTCGTCGCATCATGCCAGTTGCACATCGATTCATCCTCGCAGGCAGGTTCGCGACCTCGCGCGAGATCGAGGCCGTCACCGACAAGTACACCGGCAAGACCTTTGCCCGTGTCGCGTCGCCAAATCGTGATCATGTGGAGAGTGCGATTGCCGAGGGTTTCGCTGTCGCACGGCAGCCGGTCATTCCCGCGTTTCGACGGGCGGCGGCGCTCGCGCAACTCGCGGCAGCCGTCCAGAAGCACGCGCGTCCGTTTGAGAGACTGCTGTGCATGGAAGCGGGCAAGCCATTGCGCGACGCACGGGCAGAAATCGATCGCGCGTTGATCACCTGTCGTCTCGCTGCCGCCGAGGCGACCTGCATCAATGGCCAGTATCTGCCCCTTGATTCATCGTCTCGGTCGATCGACATGCAGGGGATGGTGAAGCGCGTGCCCGTGGGGCTGTGCTCGTTCATCACACCCTTCAATTTCCCTCTGAATCTGGTCATGCACAAGATCGCCCCGGCCATCGCGTGCGGCTGCCCGTTCATCCTCAAGCCCGCGCCGCAGACGCCGCTCACCGCGCTGCTGTTGGGCGAGTTGCTGATGGCGACGGACCTGCCCAGGGGATTCTTCAGCGTGCTGCCGCTTCACGTCGAGGACGCCGCGCCGCTGGTAGAGGATGAACGCATTAAGTTGTTGAGTTTCACCGGCTCGGCGTCGGTCGGCTGGATGCTGAAGTCGAAGGCGGGGAAGAAGAAAGTCGTCCTCGAACTCGGCG
The DNA here is from genome assembly GCA_964498045.1 of uncultured Isosphaeraceae bacterium. Lineage (GTDB taxonomy): Bacteria > Planctomycetota > Phycisphaerae > Phycisphaerales > SM1A02 > DATKJG01. The sequence goes on along the minus strand of CAZCGB010000160.1, from coordinate 4,489 downwards.
GCAACGCGGCGTGCATCGTCGATGAAGGCATCGATATCGATTTCGCCTGCGAGCGCATCATCTTCGGCGCGTTCTATCAGAGCGGCCAGAGCTGCATCAGCGTGCAGCGATTGCTGGTTCATGCGTCGTTGTATGAGAAGGTCAAGCGCCAACTGATGCGGCGCGCGGGGAAACTCGTCATGGGCGACCCGAAACGAGAATCAACGTTCGTAGGACCGTTTATCTCGGAGAAGGATGCGGACCGAGTGCTGGAGTGGATCAACGAAGCGAAGCGTGATGGGGCGAAGATCCTTTGTGGTGGAAGGCGGCCCGCCATCAAGGTGGCCCAGGCGTTGGGGGGTCGCCTGAGCCCGGCTTTTGTTGAACCGACAATTGTCGAGAATCCGCCACGCTCATCGCGGCTGTGGAAGGAAGAGGTCTTCGGTCCGGTGCTGACGATGGAATCCTTCGACGACTTCAACGATGCACTCACGTCGGTGAACGACAGCCGCTATGGATTACAGGCGGGTGTGCTTACCAATGACATGCGTCACGCGCTGCAGGCGTGGGACGCCCTGGAAGTCGGCGGCGTGGTGATCAACGACGTGCCCTCGGTGCGCGTCGATTCCATGCCCTACGGCGGGGTGAAGGACTCAGGCCTCGGCCGCGAAGGCGTGCGCAGCGCGATCGCGGAGATGACCGAACAACGAGTGTTGCTGCTGCGGAAGCGGAATTGAATCCAACGACAAGAACGGGTGCCACGGCCAGCGACCAACAGGAGTGGGCCGTGTGAGCGTGCCAATTCGAGTTGCGCCTCAGATTCGCCCGGCCGACTCCCTTCGGTCGCTGGCCCTGGCACCATCTGTTGGGTTCGTGCCGGGCCGCATTTTGACGCGCGGCCGCTTTCGCCTATACTTGCCGCTCTTTTCGTCGTCACCCCCACTTCTCGATAAAGGTTCTTGCCATGCCCCGCGTTTGCCAAGTCACTGGCGCTCGTACCACCGTTGGTCGCAAACTGCGTTATCGCGGCAAGGCCAAGTACCTCGGAGGCATCGGCAAGAAGGTCACCTCTGCCCAGAAGCGCACGATTAAGCCCAATCTGCAGACGGTGACCACTATGATCGACGGCAAGCCTGTGCGGATGCGCGTCAAGGCCCGCATCATCAAGCAGGGCCTCATCGTCAAGCCGCTGAAGCGCAAGTTCGTGTATCAGCCGAAGGCGAAGTGACGAAGCGGGCGGTTACTGATTCCAACCAGAGTGGCGGCCACGTGTTCGCAATCTGATAGGGATTCTTGCGACTGTTTTGCGCCGGCATACAACCGTCGGTTTGCGCGATCATCGTGCCATCAATTGTTATTGCGATCGGACTGGGTGCTCCGCATCGCGTTGGCGATCAGGGTGGCTGGGGAGCTCTAAGCAGATTCTTCACAATCTTCCAAGAATTCCGCCAATTCGTTTGACCATTCCCCAACGGCGCGTACGGTATTGCCAGATCGAGCACACGCCCCTACCGGAGGCTTGACTCCACCCTCGGACCCCATTGATGGCGGTTCCATTCGGAGTGCCCCAACCCCAGCGTCGTGTGAATCGATCGGCTGAGTCCGCAGTTCAGGGACGATCTCGGCGCAGCAAGTCCAACAATCGATTCATTGCACGTGCAACGTTCGCCAGGGAATTCGCCGTTGAATTTCCGCAGCGCGCTGACGTTTCACGCGGTCCGTTGGCCAGTGGAGGCCAGCGGCCGGGCGCACCTGGAGTTCCGCGGCGGATGCTGCGGATACGGAGTTTCGCGCAGGTAATGGTGATCGATCGCGTGTCGTGGCATGCGGAAGTGTGCTGGTGATCTTCGTGAAGCGCAGGATGAGCATTCGCGTTTGAGCAACGTTGGCGGACATTCAGACATTGATCGAGTGCGCGAGGCGACCGACCTCCTCAAGGTGATCGGCGAGAGCGTTGTGCTCAAGCCGCGCGGTCGCGAGCACATCGGTTTGTGTCCGTTCCATGACGACAAGAACCCGTCGATGGCTGTCATTACGCACAAAGGCAACGCGTTCTACAAGTGCCACTCCTGCGGCGCGGGCGGCGATGTGTTCGACTTCGTGATGAACTATCACAAGATGGATTTCGCAGAGGCCTTGCGTTACCTCGCGCAGAAAGCCGGCGTCACGCTCACGCCCTGGAAGGGTGACAAGGACGAGCCTCAGGAGCGCGGCTCGAAGCGCATTGACGTGCGCAAGGCGAACCAGTTCGCCGCCACGTTCTTCCGCCGCACGCTCAACGACGAAGCACTCGGCTCGGCCGCCCGCGAGGTCATCGCCACGCGCGGCATCAGCGATGAGATGGTCTCCGCGTTCACGCTCGGCGCAGCTCCCAACGCCTGGGATGGCTTGCTGAACAGGATTCGTCGACAGAGTCTGTCGGTCGAGCCATTTGCTGCCGCGGGTTTGTTGAAGTCGCGCAAGGAAGGCGAAGGCCATTATGACTCGTTCCGCAATCGCGTGATGTTCCCGATCTGTGATGAGATGGGCAATCCCATCGCGTTCGGCGCGCGGAAGATCGACCCCGACGATGAGCCGAAGTATCTGAACTCCGCCGAGAGCGTTGATTTCAACAAGAGCAAGACGCTCTACGGTCTGCACCTTGCCAAACGCTCGATCGTCGAGAAGCAAACAGCAATCATCACCGAGGGATACACCGACGTCATCGCGTGTCATCAAGCGGGCGTGACCAACGTAGTCGCAACATTGGGAACGGCGCTGACGCAGGATCACGCTCGAAAACTGGCTCGCTTTTGCACCACACTCATCCTTTTGTTCGATGGCGATGAAGCAGGCCAGAAAGCCGGTGATCGCGGATTTATCACTCGAGTGCGCGCAGCTGGCGGCTTCTTGGCATTCACCCAAGAAAACATCGATGCGAAGGTTTGCGTACTGCCGGACAATCTTGATCCCGACGAGTTGTTGAAGCAGCCGGGTGGCGTCGATCGATTCACTGAAGCGATTTTGGCGTCGGTTGATGTGCTCGAATTCGTCTTCAATCGATTCAAATCGCGGTTCGAGTCCACATCAGGTCTGGCGGCGAAGCAGCGCGTGCTTCAAGAATTCATTTCCGATCTGACTGATTTGGGATTCGCGAGGGCGGCCGGCGTCAGAAAACAGATGCTGATCGTTCGGATCGCCGAGCTGACCAGGCTGAGTCAGTCGGCGATCGAGACACTCATTGCGCAAATGCCTGCGCGAAGCCACGTTGCCGGAGCGAACGATGAATCGACGGCCAGCGAGACGATTGTCGACAGCCAGCCTGACTTCGATGACTTTGAAATCTCCCGCGCCCGGCGCATCGCGGAATGCGATCTGCTGGGCGTGATCGTGTACGAGCCGGCCGTTGCGCTGCGGTTGCTTGATGACATCACCGCGGGAAGCGGCGGCGTGCAGGCGGCGCTCGCGGCTCATCGGTTCCGGCACAACTCCTGCCGGGCGATTGCGAAGTTCATCGCCTCGCGCGCCGCAAGCGATCCATCGTTCACCGTGCAGCAGATGCTGGCCGCGCTTTCGGATGAAGAGCATCGCACTCTCGCTTCGCGTCTGTACTTTGACGGCGAGCGCATCGCCGGAACGGAAGCGGCGGGACTGGACATCGCGCTGCGGCGGACATTGGAGTCGCTCGAACAGTGCATTCGCCGTGAGGAACTGCAGGAGGCGGTGATGGTCGGCGCGGGGGGCGCGGGCGGCGCGGATGACCCGGTGCAGCGCATGCAGCGCATTCTGCAGCAGCGGCGACAGGTGGGGCACATGGCCGCGGCCATCGGGCGGGGGGTTCGAACGTGATTGATCGGCACGAGACCGGAAACTGCGGCCCGCGCGGACGCGGCCGTCGCATGAATGATCGTCAGAGAAGTTGTCAGAGAGACCGAAACCCTTTCGTTACCCCATGATCTGCGTGAGCGAAACCCATCGGAGCCACACGTGAGCCTGACCCTGCCTGAGTTGCATCCCACGCTTCGAGAACTCATCGAACTCGCCAACCGTCGTCGTTGGCTGAGTTACGAGGAACTCAATACCACCCTTCCGGACGAAATGGTCGATCCGGAGAAGCTCGATGAACTGCTGGTGCTTTGCCGGCAGCTCGGCATCGAGTTCATCGATGAGGACGTCGTCCGCCGCAACAAGTATTCGACTTTTCAGGCGCCGTTGCAGACGAACCTGAAGTTCAAGCGCGACGATCCGAAGAAGGTGGACAAGAAGCCCGCCAGCAACGGCAGTGCGGCCAAGGCCGCGGCTGTCGCGGCGGCGGCCGCCGCCGCCGCGGCGAATACGAACGGCGCATCGCCTGCCGCGAACGGATCCGCCGCCGCGGCGAAGCCCGCGCCGACCGCCGCCGCCGCCGCCATCGCCGCCAACAAGGCCGCCGAGGCCGAGATCGACCCCGATGCCGAGGAGCCGCCCGCCACGCTCAGCGAAGAGGACGATGAGGATTTGCTCGATGACGCCGAGACCCAACTCGCGGTTC
>CAZCGB010000159.1:0-6376 GCA_964498045.1 uncultured Isosphaeraceae bacterium | reverse complement strand
CCCCGAGACCTTTTTGTTGGCCCACTCGGTCATGCCGACGATGTCGAGAAGCTCCGCAGCGCGCCGTTTGCGTGTCGCCGCGTCGATGTTCGCAAGCGCGGCGTAGAACTCGAGCGTCTGTCGTCCGGTGAGATAGCGGGGGAATCGGTGATGTTCGGGCAGGTAACCGACCTTGCCGAGCGTGGGCTTGTGGCCGACGAGCTGGCCGAGCATTGTGCCCTCGACCGCAGAGGCCCGGACAATCGTCATCATGATCTTGACAAGCGTGGACTTGCCCGCGCCATTGGGGCCAAGAAGGCCGAAGACTTCCCCGCGGTTCACCTGCATGTTGATGCCTCGCAGCGCGTGCACGCGGCCGCGATAGACTTTTCGAACATTGCGCAGGTCGATGACGGCTTGATGCGTGGATGGAGCGGCGGCGACCATGTGATGTCGTTATGGGGCGTCGAGTCCGGTTTCTTGCATGAACCGGGTGCGTCTTGCGAAAAGCCGCTGATGGACGGCGTGAGCAGGCTGCGAATCCAGACGATAACACATCACGCAGGCGCGTGCGGCCTTGACGCCGAAACGCTCACTCAGGTCGAGATCGTGGGGGCAGGGGGATTCCCGTCATGTCGAAACTTCGAGCCGGCATCATTCTTGTTCTCGTCATCGCGCAGGCCTTGGCTCTCATGGCCGGCACGCTGATGTACTACCGACCGGTCAAGCCAGCGTCCGGCGCGATGCCCGTTCTGGATCGCACATGGGTGGTCGGGCTTCTGATCGGCGTGCTCGCGGCGCTGATGACCGCCGTGCTCATCCGCATGGTGCGTCACGGCTGCCAGATCACATTTGAGGAAATGAAGTCGGAACTCGACGACGAGATCAACCTGCAGGCCAGGCACTTGATGTCGACACGCGACGCAGTCATCTTTGGTCTGGCTCGACTCAGCGAATCGCGCGACGCCAACACGGGCCACCACCTCATGCGCATCCGGCGCTACGTCGATCTTCTTGCGCGCCGCTTGCGGCGAGAGACACCCGAACTTCGCGAACTGCTCACCGATCAGTGGATCGACGACCTCTGCCTGTCCTCCGCTCTGCACGACATTGGGAAGGTCAGCGTTCCCGACGCCATCCTTCTCAAGCCGGGCAAGCTCACGCCCGACGAATTCGAGCACATCAAGCAGCACACGATCGTCGGCGGCGACTGCCTGAAGGAGATCGAGCAGCGGCTGAGCGACTGCAACTTCCTGATGCTGGCACGCGAAATCGCCTACTCCCATCACGAATGGTGGAACGGCGAGGGATATCCAAACCGGCTGGCAGGGACGGCGATTCCATTCTCGGCACGAATCGTCACGCTGGCGGATGTGTATGACGCATTGACGACCGAACGGCCCTACAAGCCCGCGCTGGCGCATCGCGAAGTCGTGAAGATCATCCGCAGCCGGCGCGGCACGCAGTTTGAGCCGCTGATGGTTGATGCGTTCATGGCCGTGGAACACGAGTTCGACCGCCTGCGCCGCGAACTGGCGAGCGTGGAATCGCCGCGCGTGTACGCTGACGCGGCTTGACGCGCGCCCGGATCGGCGTGTGCGCCGCTATGCTCAAGTGACATGTACCGAACGCTGCAGGACTTCCTGTTCGCGCTGGAGGCGGCCGGCGAACTCAAGCGCATCAAATGCGAAGTGTCGTCGCTGCTGGAAATCAGCGCGATCGCTGACCGCGTGAGCAAGGGGCGTTGCGCGAATCCATCGACATCCGCGAGCGCGTTCGATCCAGATCATGCCGATCGCGGCGGGCACGCGCTGTTGTTTGAACATGTCGCGAATTGTGATTTTCCTCTGGTGATCAACGCCTATGGCTCCTATCGCCGCATGGAGATGGCGCTGGGTTGCGAACGATCAGGAGGATTTGAGTCGCTGGCGAAGCGGATCGCATCGCTGGTCAAGCCCACACCGCCGCGTTCATTGAGGGAGATCTTCGCCAAGGTTCGCGAGATTCTGCCACTTCTGCGCATCCCGCCGAAGACGGTTCGTGCAGGAAGGTGTCAGGAAGTCGTGAAGCTCGCCGATCGTGGCGAGGTGGACCTCACGCGCTTGCCGCTGATCAAGTGCTGGCCGATGGATGGCGATCCGCGCGCTGTTGGCATCGACTTTTCTCCCGAGCAATGCGGCACCAACGGCGGAGCCGGGCGGTACATCACGTTTGCCGGCATGCACACGGTTCACTTCGACGATCGAGATGATCCAAAGCCGGCGTCACATAACATCGGCATGTACCGCGCACAGTTGATCGACCAGACGCATCTGGCGATGCACTGGCACATGCATCACGACGGGGCAAACCATTGGCGGAGTTGGAAGAAATCCGGCCGGCGCATGCCGATCGCGATCGCGCTGGGCGGTGAGAGCGTGATGCCCTATGCCGCAACTGCGCCGCTGCCGCCGGGCATCAGCGAGTTGCTTATGGCAGGGTTCCTGAATGGCAAGGGCATTCCGATGGTGCGGTGCAAGACCGTGCCGCTGCGCGTGCCCGCCAACAGCGAGATCGTCCTCGAAGGATGGGTCAGCACCGAGTGCGGAATGATCGGATTCGATCCGCGCAGCGGCGAGACGCTTGGCCCGGGCGCGGTGTTCGAAGGTCCGTTCGGCGACCACACCGGCTTCTACTCGATGCCCGATCGTTATCCGATCGTCGACGTCACGGCGATCACGCATCGGCGAAACGCCGTCTATCCGACTACGATTGTGGGCCTGCCACCGCAGGAGGACTATTACTTGGGCAAGGCGACCGAGCGCGTGTTCCTGCCGCTGCTCAAGACGCTCATTCACGACATCGACGACTATCACCTGCCGCAGTTCGGCTGCTTCCACAACTGTGCGTTCATCAAGATTCACAAGGCCTATCCGCTGCAGGCGCGACGCGTCATGCATTCGATTTGGGGTGCGGGACAAATGGCCTGGACGAAGATCATCGTTGTGGTGGATGACGATGTGAATGTACATGATGAACAAGCGGTGCTGCGCGCAATGTTCCAGCATTGTCATTTCGGCCGTGACATTGAATTAGTGAACGGCCCATTGGATATTCTGGATCACGCCGCGCCCAGACTCGGCGCGGGCTGCAAAATCGGTTTCGACGCCACGCGCAAAGTCCCCGGCGAAGAAGTCGACGGCATTGCGATTGACGTCGTCGCAGACACGTCGAAGCCCACGGATGGCCATCAGTGGGCTCTGAAAAATGACGCCGCGCACGTCTCCGAATGGAGCAACGCTCGCTGCGCCTTCCTCCGCGTTGACAAGCGACGTGCTGGCGACGGCGCTCGTGCGATCGAGTCATTTTGGAAGGACGTTCAATCAGGGACGATCGACTTTGTGATCGCCATTGATGCAACCGTCGACATTCGCGACTGGCGGAGCGTGCTGTTTCATCTCTGTGCCAATGCCGACCCGGGTCGCGACATGCTGCGCAGCGGGCACCGCATCGGTTTTGACGCGACCAGGAAGGTCACAGGTGATGAGCGCATGGGACAGCCGGTTCGCGACTTCCCGCCCATTCTGGCCATGGACGCCGCGACCACCGCGTTGGTTGATCGCCGGTGGCTCGAATATGGCTTGGGTTCGTGATCGCGCACCTGCAATAATGAGCATGGCCGCCATGCATCCCCTTGCTGCAATTCTCATTTCTGTGCTGCTCGCGCCGATGGCCATCGCGCAAGCGCCGGCGGTGAAAGGAGGGTCGCCACGGCCTGCGAGTGGGTCGGTTCCAAGAACGAATCCGGCAAGAAAAGATGCTCAAACCGAGGCGCGTCACCTGAGCGAGGGCATTCACTCGGCCATCGACGGTGCGGTCAAGAAACTTCAATCCGATGGCGACTTCGAAGCTGCAACGCGCACGTTGTCGTCGCTGTTCGATCAAACCGTCGCCCACGCCGACCCTCAGGACAAATCGCTCTTCGTCGACGCCGCGTTCGCACTGCGGTTGGCGCGACTTCTGGAGTCGGCTGACAAGTCCACACGACGCGACACGCTCACGTTTCTGCTCGACAATCCCGACCTCGCCCGCGCCCTGGCGTTCATCGTCCAACCCGGGCAGGACAAGTCTGTCGATGTCCTGGCGATGCTTGATCGACTTCGTGAGCGCCACAGCGAGACGTTGAACCAGTACGCCAATCTCGCCGCGGCCATCTGCGTTGTGCATGATCAACCCTTCGAACAGCGCATCAACGAGAATCGACCGTCCGCTCCTGATCCGGTGCTGCTGTACGGCTTCTTCGTCGCCAACGAGAAGAAAACCCTCTTCGGCATCCGCGAGATGCCTGCGGAGTTGCTCGTGCACGTCGTCGACTGCTGCGCGAGCATCGACGAAATGCAGTGGGCGTTGAAGAAATACGCGGGAGACGACAACATCGGGGCGCGGTTCTTCGACGTGAAGTACGACTTCGATTACCTGCAGAAGGGATCGAAGAAGAAAGTCGACGCGTACGGCTGGAACCTGCCGAACATCCTGAAGTACGGCGGCATCTGCGCGGATCAGGCGTACTTCGCCACGACCATCGGCAAGTGCATCGGCGTGCCCACGGCGTACACGACGGGCGCTTCGGCCGAGGCCGGCCACGCATGGGTCGGTTTTGTGCAGGCCGATCGCACCCATGCGTGGTGGAACTTCAATGCAGGGCGATACGAGGAGTACAAAGGCGTACGTGGCAGCGTGATTGATCCGCAGACTCGCCGCCCGATCCCCGACAGCTATGTTTCGCTTCTCGCCGATTTCGTCGGCGCGAAGACGCTTGATCGCTACGCCGCCGTGGCGTTGACCGACGCGGCGCAGCGTCTCATTGAGCAATCAAGCAAGGACGATTCAATTTTTGAAGCGGTCGAAGCCACAGGCGACGTGACAGCCGCGTCGCGGGCCGCGACGACGCAGAACGCCTTGGAGCTGCTCGAGGCGGGACTGAAATCGTGCCCAGGTTACGCGACTGGCTGGTTCACTTTGCGGAAACTCGCCGAAGACGGCAAGTTGTCGCTCGAAGACAAGAAGCGCTGGGGCGGAGTGCTTCATCGGCTCTGCGGCGAGCGCTACCCAGATTTCTATCTCGCCATCGTCAAACCGATGATCGAGACCATCGATGAGGTGGACGAGCAGAATGCGCTCTGGAACGCGGCGTTCAAGGTGTTTGCCGCGCGATTCGATCTTGCTGCGGCGGTGCGCATGGAACAGGCGGACATGTGGCTCTCGGCCGGAGCGCCCGCCAAGGCCGGCCAGTGCTGCGAAGATGTGATCGCCCGCTACGCAAACGCCGGACCATTCGTGATCGATGCCTTGCGCAAGGCGGAGAAGATCCTCAAGGCGTCCGACGATCCTCGGCGTGTCCTGGCGTTGTATCGACAGGCGTGGTCGAGGATCGACAAGCCACGCGACATGGCGGGCGTGTTCGTCATGCAAAGCAATTGGTATCGCGTGGGCAAGATGTACGCAGAGCGGTTGAACGATGCGGGACAGAGCGATGACGCTGCCCAGGTGCGGGCGGCATTGGGAATGAAGTAGGCTTTCCGGGCTACGATTCGCGGGTGCCCGCATCGTTCGCGTTCATCTTCCGCACGCTCGTGCTGCTGCTGCTCGCGCTGCACGTCTTCTACATGTACTGCATCGCGCGCGGCATGTCGGAGACCTTCGGCTTTCAGCTTGGCGCCACAGTCATCGCATGCCTCTTCGCGCTGGCCATGTTGATTCCCCTCGTGTGGGCCGTCGCGTTGCCTGAGATTCCTGAAGCGATCTCGCAGCACGTCATCCCGCGACGACGGTGGAAGCGCGGCCATTGCCCTTCATGCGGGTACGACATGCGCGGTCGCACCACGAACGTGCGCGAACAGGCGACGATCTGCCCGGAATGCGGACGGCCCGCGATCGAACCCGACATGTGGCAGGTCGGTCGACGGACGGTCGGGCTGTTCGTTTCCATCAATCTCGTGGCATGGATCGTCGGCTCTGCCGGCGGCGAGACGTGGATGCTGCTCGATGAACGGGAGTTCTCGCGAGCGATTGATCAACGATTGGCTGCGGGCACCAATGCGATGTGGGGTCGCGCGCGGCGGTGGCCCAATGGCAACTGCTCGCTCGTGTACTCGCCCGGCGAGGGCATTCACGCGACGGAGTGAGAACACAAGGATTTGTCGCCGCGATCGCCGACTTGGACTTCATGGACGAGCTGCAGAAACGGAGACTCAGCCGGCGGAATTTCCTGCGGTGTACTGCGACACGAATTCCGGCTTGAGGAAGAAGTAATACAGCCTTCCTTCGGCATACTGGCCACCGGCAAGGATCTCCGCAGTGCCGCCGATGCCCATGAAGATGTCGGCCCGGCCAGGAGCGCGGATCGCGCCGCCGGTGT
>CAZCGB010000158.1:0-6432 GCA_964498045.1 uncultured Isosphaeraceae bacterium | reverse complement strand
CCTTGCCGGAGCCGCCTTCGTCCTCGGATGCCGATGAGTCCGCGAGCTTCTCCAGATGATCGCGCATGTGGCCGGCGTTGATCATCGTCAGCGGATCGTCGTCGTGCGAGAGCAGCCGCCGCAGGTCGGCCAGCAGGTCGGCGTCGCCCGCGCATGCCCGGTCGATGAACGCCTCGCGATCATCGTGCGATTGCTCGCATGCATCAAAGAAGATCGACTTGGCGCGCTGGTATCTCTGCGGATCGAGCATGCGTCAAGCCTCTCCGGCGGCCGATCGCTCGTCGGCTTCACGCAGCTGCGCGCTGAGCCAGGCCCTGGCCATGCGCCATTCGCGCTCCACCGTTGATACGGAAATCTCCATCACGTGCGCGATCTCCTCAACGGTCATCTCGGCGAAGAAGCGCAGCTCGACGATGCGGCCCTGTCGCTGATCGAGCGCGGTGAGCCGCTCCAGCGCCTCATCCAGGGCAAGCAGATCAATGTCCTTCTTCGTGCTGGGGGTGAGCTGGTCGCTGAGCGTGACGCGACGCCAGTCGCCGCCTCGCTTGGCGGCCCGGCGGTCGCGCGCGTGATTCGCCAGCACCTGCCGCATGGCCTTCGCGGCGACGGCGAAGAAGTGCGCCCGACCAGTCCAATGCGCCTCGCCGGACACCTCGCCGGTCGGTTTCACCATGCGCGCATACGCCTCATGCACGAGCGCCGTGGGCTGAAGCGTGTGATCGCGACGCTGGCCACGGAAGAACGATCCCGCCAACGCGCGAAGTTCGTCGTAGACCAGAGGCAGCAGCTGATCAGCGGCCGAGGCCCGGCCGTCCTTCGCCGCCTCCAGCAGGTGCGTGAAGTCGGCCACCGATCCCTTGGCCGCACCGCCGCCCCGAACGGCCGCCGGCTGCTCTCGAGGTGGTTTCTGCGGGTTCACGAGTCGCTCCAGCACCGGCCGCGGAGGGGCCTGTTTGATCGAATGAGTGTATCGCTGAGGCACTGCCATTCACAGTATTTCCGGGTCGAATCGGGCCAACGCCGCGTGAACGATGTGCGATTCCATGAAGGGTTGGCCATGGCAATCGTGTGATTCGTCATGAAGAGGCCGCGTCGTCGTTGCGGCCCACACCTGCAAGACCCCGGCAGCGCGTCCGCTGCACGGACCTCAACGCAATCCCGAGGAGGATTGAATATGCATCGCCTGTCGTTCGCCTGCCGAAGTGGCCTGGGCATTTCTGTCGTCGCCGCTGCGTTGCTCCTGTGCAACGGTGAAGCCGCGGCGCAAAGCGAATTCACCTACCAGGGACGGCTCAAGGTTTCGGGATCGCCGTACAACGGTTCCGCCGATCTGCGCTTCACCCTTTATGACGCGGCGGCGGGCGGCAGCGTGATCGGCGCGCCGGTGGCGGTCATCAACTCGACCATCACCGAGGGCCTGGTCAGCGCTGGCGTCGATTTCGGCCTGCTGGCGTTCGACGGCTCGCAGCGCTGGCTGCAGATCGAAGTGCGCACGCCGAGCAACGGCGGAGCCGGACCGTATGTCGCGCTCACAACGCGTCAGGCGATCAATCCATCGCCGTACGCGCTGCATGCCGCGGTCGCCGGGCTCGTGCCCGATTCCGCGCTCGATGGCACATACTCCAACGCGCTGAGCATGACCAACGCAGCGAACCTGTTCGCCGGCGACGGCTCAGGCCTGGTGAACCTCGACGCCTCGAACATCGGCGGCGGCGTGCTGGGCGATGGCCGGCTGGGCGGGACCTACAGCGACGCGATGAGCCTCACCAACGCAGGCAACGCCTTCGCAGGCGACGGCTCGGCCTTGTCCAATCTCGATTGGAACAGCCTCATCAACGTGCCCGCTGGCTTCGCCGACGGCATTGACAACACCGGAGTGGGGACTTCGCAATGGACAGGCACGGCGCCCAACAGCATCTCTTACTTGCCGGGCGTCGGCTTCGGCGTGGGCATCGGCAACTCAACCCCCGATGGCCGACTGCACATCACCGGCGGTCCGGGCTGGACCTCCAATGGTTGGACCAAGTCGCTCACGCTCGACACCGCCGCGGCGATCGAATTCGGCAAGGGCGGCACGACGAAGTTCGGCGTGGGCGCGTCGCAGAACGGCATGTACTTCTTCAACACCTCAGTCGACACGTCCGGCGGCGACTCGGCGCACTATTACATGTGGGCGAACGCCGCAGGACACGTGTTCATGGGCAATGCGGCCACCATCACCGGCAACTCGCCGCTGACCGTCGGCGGCACGGGAGCTGACTGGGCCATCTACGGCCAAGCGGGATCGGGCGGCGCCGGCGTCGTTGGCGCACAAGCCGTCGGAACCGGTCGCGGCGTCATGGGCATCGTCGGCACCGCTGGATTCTGCGGCGTGTCGGGCGATCATGGATCGGGCGCCTACGGCTTGCTCGGCACCGCCAATGAAGGCATCTACGGCAACGGCGGCGCGAACGGAAAAGTCGGCATCACGGGAGTCGCCGGCGGCAGCAGCTCCGGCGTCGTCGCAAGCCACGTCGGAGCCAGCACTTCTGCGGCCGGACTCTTCGGCAACTCGCTGGCCTCCAACGGCAACGGCGTCATCGGCGAAGCGAACGTCGGCACCGCAGCGTACGCCGTCTGGGGACGTGCCGCCCAAGGCATCGGCGGATACTTCTCCGGCGGAACCTATGCGCTCATCGCCGCCGGTCGCGCCCGGGTCAACACCATCGAGATCATCGGCGGCTCAGACCTCGCCGAACCGTTCGACATCGCGCACGAGAATGCCGAGGGCTCATCGCTTGACATCGAGCCGGGCATGGTCGTCGTCATCGATCCCGCAAACCCCGGCTCGCTCAAGGTCTCCACCGAGGCGCGAGATCGCAAGGTCGCGGGCATCATCTCCGGCGCGAATGACCTGGCCCCGGGCATGGTGATGAAATCCGAAGGTGGCGCGCACGTGGATGGCGATCATCCCGTCGCGCTCACCGGCCGCGTCTGGTGCTGGTGCGACGCGATGGCCGACGCGGTCGAGCCCGGCGACATGCTGACCACTTCTGATACTCCCGGCCACGCAATGAAGGTCTCAGACCTCTCCGCTGCGCAAGGCGCGATCATTGGCAAGGCGATGACGCCGCTCGCCCGGGGTGAGCGTGGCCTGGTGCTGGTGCTCGTCAATCTCCAGTGACTTGATTCACGATCTTCGTTTCGCCCAGCGCCGTGTTGCCTGCAAGGAGTTTGAGCATGTCACCTGTGAATCGCCTGCCATTGATGATGGTGTCCTTGACGCTTGCTGCATCTGTCGCAGCCGTGTCCATGGCCCAGGAGCCGCCGATGATCCGGTCCGGGCCGGAGAGTTACGTGCCGGCGCGGCCGTCGGCGGTGGGAAAGGAAATCGTCGCTCCGAAGGCCGAAGCAACCGCGCCAGCGCCATCCGCCGCGGCGTGGGACGGCGCGAAACCCTTCGTCCCCGAGGCGCACGCTCCGCAATTCCCGCCTCAACAGATCCCCAGGGAAATGCTCGACGGTTTCCGCCCGGCGGCGGCGACGGCGTTCGACTTGGCGGACGTGAGCGTGCAGGAGACGCCGATGCTGCAGCAGGGCGCTGACACGCTCGTGCAGGTGTCGATCGCCAACACGCCGCGCGTTGTGCGCCTGCAGCCATACAGCATGCGTGCTGAATCAGCGCGATTGGTCGTGCAGTTGGCTGGCGGCGTGCTGGTGGAACAGGCGTGGCCCGCGCCGGCGACGTATCGCGGAGTCGTCGAAGGCATGCCCGCGATGGAAGTCGCCGCCTCAATCCGTGATGGCGAAGTCTCAATGCTTGTGCATTCGACCGACCCGCTGCAGCACTCGTGGTACGTGCAGCCGCTCAAGGACGCATTGCCCGGCATGCCGCCCGGATTGCACGTGGTATATCGGGATGTGGATGTGATTCCGCGCAATGCCGAGTGCGGATGGAGCGCGCTGGGCGCGGTTCCGCCGCTGGTTGAGGTTCCCGGCGGCGCGAAACCCGATCGCGCGCCGCTCGCGCAGCGCCTCAACGAACAGATGCCGACGCATCGGCCGGCCGCGCTGCCATCAAAGGATGATGGACACGCCGGACATGCCGACGGCGGCGATGAAGGCGGCGTCGCCGGCGACGAAGGCACGATCGCTGTGGCGAACATCCGCGCCCAGATCGGCCTCGACGCTGACGTCGAGTTCTATCAGGCCAATGGTTCCTCGGTGCTCAACACGATTTATGACATGGAGATGATCATGAACTCGGTCGGTCTGGTGTATCAGAACCAGGTCGCCATCGCGTACACCGAGACCGTGCTCTTTGTGCGAACCGCTGAGCCAGATCCCTACACCTCGACAAACGCCAACACGCTGCTGTGCCAGTTCGGCGAATGGTGGAACACCAACGTTTCCACAACGCGCGATGTGGCCCATCTCTTCACCGGCAAGGACCTCGACGGCACGACCGTCGGCTTGGCGTGGATCGGCAGCGTCTGCCCGACCAACTTCAACAACTGCAATGCCTCCGGCAGCAGCCTCAGCTATGGCCTTGTGCAGTCACGCTTCACCACTGACATCACCTCGCGATTCCAGGACTCCTGCCACGAACTCGGCCACAACTGGAACGCCTGCCACTGCAACACCGGCGGCAACTGCGGCGGCGGATCATCCTCCTCCAACTGCGGCATCATGACGTCGAACATCAGCGGACAGCTCACCTTCGACTCCGCAGCCGTCACCGCCATCACCGGATACCGCGACGGACGCCCGTGCCTCGACGTCTGGCAGAACCCCGTCTACGTCAACTGGTCATGGGCCGGTTCGGAGAACGGCAGCATCTCCAACCCCTGGAACACCATCTTCGAAGGTCTCGACGCCTGTCTCGTCGGCGGCACGATGATCGTCCAGGGCGGCAACTACCTGCAGAACCCCAACATCTTCAAGGCCAAGAACATCCAGGCCGTCAACGGAACCGTGCGCATCGGCAACTGAATACCAGACGATTCGAGCGCATTCCGCGTGTGTGGTATTGACCAAAGGCCAACCCTCCAATGAAGAACTCCAAACTCATCTTCGCCCAAGCCGCACTCGTGCTCGGTCTCGCCGGCACCCTCGTCATCGCCGATGCACAGGACGCCCCGCTCTACGACCTCTCCTGGAACACCATCGACGCCGGCGGCGGCACATCCACAGGCGGCGCGTACAGCCTCAGCGGAACCATTGGCCAGCCCGATGCCGGCGGACCGCTCACAGGCGGCGCGTTCACGCTCGAAGGCGGGTTCTGGCCGGGCAACGCGCCCGTCATCACCTGCCCCGCCGACATCAACGGCGACCACGTCGTCAGCGTCGCCGACCTGCTCGCGGTCATCACCGGCTGGGGATCGTGCCCCATCCCCTGTCCGCCGCACTGCGCCGCAGACATCGCCCCGCCCGGCGGCGACTGTGCCGTCAACGTCGGCGATCTGCTGAAGGTCATCACCGCCTGGGGCGCGTGCCCGTGATCATTTGACTTTCCTGCCGGACACCACAATCGGAATCACTGGCTTCTGGCTCCGCGCGGGCAGATGCTTTTTCTGAAAACAACAGCTCGCCGCCTGCGCGCGCGCGATGCGCTGTCATCAGCCCGGCACATCCTTCCCAACCCCGGGGGGGCGGGGGGCGGGGCTTCCTCACGTACGAGCGAAGAGACCACCTTCTTTCCATTTCATGATTGAAACAGCGCCCGAAACCCGCAGCGGCCTTCGGTGACCACAGCATGGCAGCGAGCGATGCCTTCTCCCATTTCGCTTCCGCCGATGCCCTCCCGTGCCTTGCACGACTGAAAATCGCTCACCGTTCCGGGCGCGCGGGGTGAATCTTGCGTGATTGCTGGTGACGCTGGCCACAACTGCTGCCGGCGAAACCCCCATTGCTCGAGGTTCGCCCCATGTCTGCGCTTCATCATCATCATCTTCACGCCCGTCGCCTTCAACTCCACCTCGGTGCATCGCGACTCATCGTCGCCGCGCTCCTTGCTTCAGCCATCTCAGCCTCGGCATCGGCCTGGCAGGGGCCGGTCGGCAGCGCGTTCACGTACCAGGGTTCGCTCAAGCAGAACGGCCAGCCGGTGAACGGCACGGCGGACCTGCAGTTCACGCTGTTCGATGCGGAGACGGGCGGAAGTCAGTCGTCGGCGACGCTCGCGCTCAACGGGGTGCAGGTGACCGACGGGCTGTTCACGGTGCAACTGGATTTCGGGCCGAGCGCGTTCACGGGCGACGCGCGATGGGTGCAGATTGACGTGGCGAGTCCATCGAACGGCGGCGTCGGGCCGTATGCCGGGCTTTCGCCGCGGCAATCGCTGAGCGCGACGCCGTACGCGCTGTTCGCGCTGCATTCAAAGCTCGGCGGCAGTTACGGCGACCAGGTTTCGCTGACCAATCCCGCCAACGTGTTGAGCGGCGACGGCAGCGG
>CAZCGB010000157.1:0-6445 GCA_964498045.1 uncultured Isosphaeraceae bacterium | reverse complement strand
GACAACGACAGCAAGTTCATCGACTACGACAACGACGGCGACCTGGACATCTTCATCGCTTCGCTCAGCTCAACCGAGCGCTTCTACAACAACAACGGCGCGGGAACCTTCTCACTCGCCAGCGGCGTCATCACCGCCGTCAACGACGCGAGCCTCGACGGCAAGGTCGCCGACTTCGACGGCGACGGCCGCTACGACATCTACACCGCGCAGGGCGAAAGCGGTTCGTTCCTCGACCGCATCTACATGAACACCGGTGCGGTCGATACGCGCCCGCCGACAATCGTCCGCACCGAGCAGCTGCCCAACACAGTGAACGCCGGGCCGTATGCCGTGCGCGTTGAAGTGACCGATGCGCACACCAGCGATCGCGGCTTCCATGATCGGGGCATCACCCTGCAATGGCGTCGCGGCGGCAAGGGCGCGTTCACAGCCGTCAACATGCTCTGGAGCGGCAACAGCCTTTGGCGCGGCGTGATCCCCGCCCAGCCGGCCGGCGGCCTGATCGAGTACTACGTCGAAGCCCGCGACTTCGCCAACAATCTTGGCACCGGACCGACGAAGAGTTTCACATTGACCTTGCCATGCGTTGGAGACGTCGCGCCGCCGGGCTCGCCCAACGGCGCGGTGGATGTCGCGGACCTGCTGCTGGTGATTTCCAACTGGGGCGCGACGGGCGCGAATCCCGCCGACGTCAACGCCGACGCGGTGGTGAATGTCGCCGATCTGCTGTCGGTGATCAGCCACTGGGGCGCGTGCCCGTAACGGGCGGCTGACGCCGCGCGGTACAATGCCGCGAGCCACCATGCTTCCCCGCCAGCGACAACTGATCGCGATCAGCCTGGTGTTGCTCGCGTTGATCCTGCATCTAACGCTGTGCGCGTGGAAGTTCGGCGGCATGGTCTGGGCCTCACCCAACGGCCAGGCCACGCAGATGGGCATCGTTGGATGGACGACCACCTACACGCCGAGCGCCGCGGTGCGCAACGCGTCGATTCCTCCCGCGCCGGCCACCACCAGGTACGCGGCGTACTGGGGCATGTATTCGCGCGTCGGCGTCGATTTGCCGACCGCCGCGACGCTGGGTGTCGCGCTGCCGCTTGCGCTGCTGATGCTCGATGCGTACCTGATCATCGGCTGGCGGCACAGCGCGAAAGTGAGGCGGCGCATCTGCACAAACTGCGGCTACGACCTTCGAGCAGCCCCCGCAAGCCCGACTCCCGGGGCCAAGTGCCCCGAATGCGGCGCGACGGTCGTTGCAGCGGCGTGAAGCCATGCAGCCAGTTCGTGGACGGCTGAGATCAGTGAACATCCACCCTGAAGCCTGCCCGAGAAGTTGAGAGCCCCAGCCTGAAAACTCGCCATGGGAGTCTGGGGAGGTTTTCCCGTTGTCGTCTGTGAAGGCCGACCGACACGCGAATTGTGCCTCACGCCCTGAAGGCGATTCGCCACAACGCTGTCGGATGCGACCAGCGCCCCGTGCGCCGTCTTTGCACGCGCTTGACGCGCGTGCGCTGTCCTCGCACCGTCGCTGAAACGTGTTCCGCGCGACCAGCCTCACTATTCGAATCCCCTTGT
Source organism: uncultured Isosphaeraceae bacterium (assembly GCA_964498045.1). Lineage (GTDB taxonomy): Bacteria > Planctomycetota > Phycisphaerae > Phycisphaerales > SM1A02 > DATKJG01. The sequence goes on along the minus strand of CAZCGB010000157.1, from coordinate 4,867 downwards.
CTCCGTTGGAGTTCCACCCATGCTGAATCCGCCCTTGCGTTTGTTCAATCGTCAATCGATGTTTGCCGCGGCGCTCGCCGCGTGCGCCGCGCTGTTTGTGCCGGCACAGCACGCCGCCGCCCAGTCGATCAACTTCGACTACAGCACCAACTTCGGCACAGGGCCGTGGTGGAACGCGCCTTCGGACGCCTTCGGCGGCGCGCACGGGCAGACCGGCCACTGGATCCATTCCGGCGCGCTCATCAATTTCACCCACATGGTCGGCGTGGACGACGCCGTCACCGGGGCCAATCTAACCATCTCCGGCGGCGGGCCGGTGCAGTTCATGGATCATCCCGCCCTCAGCGGCGACTTCGAGAGCATGATGGGCGACTGGCTCAACGCCGACCCGGGCGATCCCATCACCCTCACCTTCACCAACCTCTTCCCCGGCGTGTACACGGTGTACACCTATTCCAACGCCCTCATCTGCAGCACCTGCCGCAGCAACGTCGCGGTCGTGCCGTCGATCGACGTGGTGCAGACGATCGGCGGAACGCTGACGACCAACTCGCCGGTGCTGGGTCTGAACTACGCCAGGCATCGCGTGTACACCTCGAACGGCACGATCACCATCGGCATCAGCGCGCAGACGACCGCCGGCGCGTTCAACGGCGTGCAACTGGTCTTCCACGGCCGGACCGCTTCGCGCCTGTACGTCGATTCCGCCGCCACCGGCGCAGCATCGGGAACATCGTGGACGAACGCGAACCTGCGGCTGGACGATGCGCTGGCCGTCGCCGAGATCGCCGCCGCCTCCAACGCGCCCATCGCGGTCAACGAAATCTGGGTGGCCAACGGAACCTACCGGCCGACGCGCAACGGCAACCGCAGCGACAGCTTCATGATGCAAAGCGGCGTGCAGGTGTACGGCGGATTCGCCGGCGGAGAGTCTTCACTCAGCGAACGCGATCCCGCAGCCAACATCTGCATCCTCAGCGGGAACATCGGCAACATCCTCATCAGCGGCGACAACTCCTGTCACGTCGTCGATTTCGACACCACCGATTCCGCGGCACGCCTCGACGGCTTCCGCGTCAGCAGCGGAAACGCCAGCGGCAGCGGGAGCGACGGCTACGGCGGCGGCGTGTACATGCTGGAGTGCTCTTCGCAGGTGCGCAACTGCGTCATCTCGGGCAATCACGCCGCGTATGGAGGCGGCCTGTGGACCAGCGGCGACTCGCCCGACATCGTCTCCTGCCAGTTCCTCAACAATTCCGCTGACAGCTACGGCGGAGCAGCGCGCATCCTGGGCGGAGCCTTCGTCGCCTCGTTCTACAACTGCCTGTTCGCGGGCAACTCCAGCGATGGCTACGGCGGCGGGGCGTCCAGCAGCGGCCAGCAGGCCTGGTTCGTCAACTGCGTGTTCACCGGCAACTCCGCCGTCGCCCAGGGCGGCGCGATCCATTCCTCCGGCGAAGCCGCGGACGTCAAGCTCGTCAATTCCACGCTCTACGGCAACTCCTCCGACGCAGCGTGCGGCGGCATCTACATGACCAGCGGAGCCGACGATGAGATCCTCAACTCCATCCTCTGGGCCAACACCGACGGCGACATCCTCACCAACACCCGCCAGGCCCAGTACTTCGCACTCGACGCCTCCAGCACGCAGGACCTTGATTACAGCACCATTCAGGGATGGAACCTCGTCCAGGGCGCCGGCAACAACGGCACAAGCCCGCAGTTCATTGATCCCGATGGCGTTGACAACACGCTGGGCACGGTCGATGACAACCTGCGCGTCGCGCTCACTTCGCCCATGATCGATTCAGCGAACAACGCCAACGTCCAGATCGACTGGGTCGATCTGGATGATGACGGCCAGTACTTCGAGCTCACGCCCTTCGATTTCGACAGGCACGCGCGGCAGATCAACGTCGCGTCGGTCCCCGACACCGGCTCGGGCGCTTCGCCCATCGTCGATCGCGGCGCGTTCGAGGCGATCACGCCGTGTGCGGCGGACGTCAACGGCGATTCGGTCGTGAACGTCGCGGACCTGCTCGCGGTGATCACCAACTGGGGCGCGACAGGCGGCAACCCGGCCGACGTCAACGGCGATTCGGTGGTAAACGTCGCGGACCTGCTCATGGTCATCCAGACCTGGGGCGCGTGCCCATGAGCAAGGACGACCTCGACTGATTCATGTCAATCTCGAACCGACGCATGGGCGAGTTCTCTCACTCGCCCATGCGCCTGCGCATGTACTCAAGGTTGCCCGCGATGTGCTGATCGAACCAATGCAGGTCCCACATGCCGAGCGTGCGATCGCGGCCGCTGGCGAGCAGTCGTCTGCCGTCGGAGCTGAACGACAGTGCGAAGACCATGTCGCCCGGGCCTTCGAGCGTCGTCAGGTTGCGCCGCTGTGCAAGGTCCCACAACGCGATGCGCCCGCCGCGCCCGGCCGAGGCCAATAGCGCGCCATCGGGGCTGAACGCCAGCGCGAAGACGTCCTGCTGCTGGCCCTCCAGCACACCGACGCTGCGCCCGAAATCCTCGGCCCGCATGCTCCACAGGCGCACGACCTGATCATCGCCGCCCGAGGCCAGCAGTGATCCATCAGGCGAGAAGCGGATGATGCGAATCGACTGCGAGTGGCCGGGCAGATCGATGCGCTTGCCGGTGGCGCGCTCGATGAGCGCGATGGTGTTGGATGGCTGCAGCGCGAGCGCGACGTAACGACCGTCGGGCGACAGGCGCATCGACGGAATGCGCCCGCACTGGATGGGCGTCGTCTGGAGCAACTCGCCGTCAGCGGCGCGATGCGCGCGCAAGGTGCGATCTTCGCTCACCGAGAGCAGTTCCGTGCCGTCTTTGGACCAGGCCACCGCATTCACACGGCCGGCATGCGCCTGCTGCGACCAGATCGCGGCATCGGGCGCGGCGTCATCCAGCGACCAGACGCGCATCGACCCGTCGGCGCCGGCCGATGCGAGCCGCCGGCCATCGGGGCTCAACGCCAGGACGGTGACGGCGTCGCGGTGTCCGATCAGTTCGCGCTGGATCGATCCGTCGAGCGCGCTGCGGAGATGAATCGCGAAGGGCGCGAGCGATTCGGCGGTGATGATGCGATCGCCCTGGTGCGTGAACATCGCGTCCAGCGATGTGCACTGCTCGCCCAGGGGCGTTCGCGCACCGCGGCCGCTTGTGTCCCACTGGCGCATGCTGATCTCCGCGCCCAGGCTCGCCAGGCGAGAGCCATCGCGATTGAAACTCAGCGCGGAAACGGTCGCCGAGTGGCCGCGCAACGTGCTCAGCCGCCGGCCCGAGGGGATCTCCCAGAGCGCGATGGACTTGTCGAAGCCGCTGCCCGCGAGCACGCACGGACTGCTCCGGCCCGGCTGAAACGCCAAGGTGCGAACCCATCCCGTGGCGTCGGTCAGCGTCGTCACCAGCTGCGGCGCCGCAGACGGACTGGGCGCGACATCGATGATGGCCACCTTGGTGCCCTGCACAACCGCCGCGATGTAGCGGTCATCGGGGCTGAAGCACATGGCGATGGAAGGAAACGTGCCGTCGAATGCGAAATCGCCGACGGTCGCGGCGGAGTTCGCGTTCAACAGCCGCACGCGATTCCCCGAATCAGCCACGGCGACGATCGCGCCGTCGGAGCTGATCGCGGCGACCGAAATCGCAGCGCCTGCGTCATCGATTCGCCGCATCACCGCGCCGCCTTCGGCGTCGCGGATCTGCACGCCTGTCGCGCTGGCGGTGAGCAATCGCTCGCCGTTGCCGCTGAATTCCGCCAGAATCATGGGCTGCTGATCCACGATCGTCTGCTTGATCCGGCCGCTCACCGCGTCGACGATCACCACCGAACCATCCAGGCAGGCGACGGCCAGTTCCGAGGTTCCAGCGCGCAGGCTCGGCGTCGCCGGCGACGATGTTGGCATGCTGATTTCCCGCTGCACTGCGCCGCTGCGCGCGTCGATTACCTGCGTCGACTGCTCCTTGCGCACCAGCACAAGCGACTGATCGTTGTCGATCCATGCCATGCCGCGAACGGCGAGCGCGTCGACCTCCAGCGTGCGCACGCACGGGCCGCGCGAGTACAGTTCCCAGAGCGCCCACTGCGAAGCGAGATCGGGAACGGCTCCGGGCGCTGCGAAGTACTCGCGCCACAGCACGTGCTCGGCCAGCGCCGTGTTTCCGGCAATGCCCATGGCCCGGCCGCGCTCGATGTTGCTGAGGTGCAAGGCCGACGCAAGCGTGGCCTTCTGCTGCGCCAGGTGCGCCGCCTGAATCGAGACGATGGTGGTCGCGGTCACCAGCAGCGCGAGCAAGGCCGCCGCTCCGATCAGCGGCGCGCGATAGCGGCGCACGGTCTTCCGCAGCATGTACCAGCCGCTGTCGCTGCGCGCAAGGATCGGCTCGCCGCGCAGATGCCGCTCAATGTCGAGCGCCAATCCGCCGACCGACTGGTACCGCCGGGCTGGTTCCTTCGCGAGTGCCTTGAGGGTGATGGTGTCGAGCTCATCATCGACGTCAGCGCAGACGATCGAGGGCGGCGCGGGCTGATCGTGGGTGATGCGATGCACGACGTCTGCAAGTGGTCCGGTCGCATCGAAGGCGTGGCGGCCGCAAAGCAGCCGGTACAGGATCAGGCCGAGCGCGTAGATGTCGGTGCGCGTGTCGGGCCCCGCGCCGCCGCGCTCGCGCGCGCCAGCGTCGGTGACCTGCTCTGGCGCGGCGTACGCGAAGGTGCCCATGAACTCGCCGGAGGCCGTGACGGCGTTCGCCGCCGCGCTGTTGTGCGGATCGAGCAGTTTCGCCAGGCCGAAGTCCAGCAGTTTGGGCGAGCCGTCGGCTGCGACGAGGATGTTCGCCGGCT